>JBNLCS010000194.1:0-2198 GCA_050303935.1 Bacteroidales bacterium | reverse complement strand
TACATTTTCTGTTGAAGAAGCTCGTCGTTATGCGGGAGGTTTGGATGATCCCGGCAGGTTGGTAGCATCTTTTGCAGGCGTGACAACTGAAAATACCCGTGATAATACCATCGTGATCCGGGGTAATTCCCCAAAAGGGCTACTTTGGAGATTGGAAGGTATTGAAATTCCCAATCCAAACCATTTTGCTGATATGGAAACATTTGGTGGGGGAGGGATTTCTGCACTTAGTGCCTTGGTTATGGGCAATTCTGATTTTTATACCGGCGCTTTTCCTGCTGAATATGGAAACGCTATTTCGGGAGTATTTGATATAAAGCTGCGTGCAGGCAACAATGAAAAATATGAGCATACCGTACAAATTGGCACAATTGGGTTGGATATTTCTTCGGAAGGACCGGTGGGAAAAGATAAAAGGGCATCGTATTTGTTTAATTACCGTTATTCAACGTTAGGACTGGTTAAAAATGTGTTTCCCGAGGAAGTGAAAAATTTTATACCTGTATATCAGGATCTTTGTTTTAAATTTAATATACCTACCCAAAAAACCGGAATATTTTCATTTTGGGGCCTGGCATCCGATGACAGCCATAAAATGAAAGCAGAAAAAGATTCATCTCTCTGGGAAATGGAAGAGGACCGAATGGATGAAGACATTACACAACAAATAGGGGGTGTAGGCATTAATCATAGATATATTTTTGAAAAGAATGCATATATAAACACTTCCTTTGCCATAACAGGGAATTACATGCATTATGAAGAAAGTATTTTAAGCGAAGATTTAAACCGTTATGAGAATCAATATGTGGATGCTTTGAATTATAAATACACACTAACCAGCATATATAATAAAAAGTTTAGTGCAAAACATTCCAATAGGACCGGATTTGTTTTGGATAACCTACACTATAATACCATGATAACACATACACCTGTTATCGGGCAGGGCTTAATAACAGTAGCTGATGAGGATGGCGCATCCAATATAGGACAGGTATTTACCCAATCAAAATTTAATTTAACCAAACAGTTTTTGATCAATGCAGGTATACGAGGGCATTACTTTGACCTTACTGAGGAATGGGTGTTTGAACCCAGATTAGGCTTAACATATAACCTGACCAGGTCACAGTCAGTAAGTTTGGCCTATGGAAAACATTCAAGACCTGAACCGTTGATATTTTATTTCACCAGAATTTACAATGGAGCTGACTATTCCTTTCCAAATAAAAGTTTGAAGGTAACAAAAGCACATCACCTTGTTTTTGCTTATGACGTAAGTATAAATCCTAATTTGCACTTAAAAATTGAACCATATACCCAGCTTTTATATGATGTCCCCGTAATTCCGGACAGTAGTTTCTCGGTACTTAATTATCAAGCCGACTGGTATTTTAATGAAAAGCTCATAAATACGGGTATCGGTAAAAATACCGGAATTGACATTACGTTGGAGAGATTTTTGAAAAATGGATATTATTACTTATTTACAGCATCACTATTTGATTCAAAATATGAGGGTGACGATGGTATTGAACGAAATACCAGGTTTAATACACGGTACGTAATTAATTTACTTTATGGTAAAGAATGGAAAGTTGGAAAACAGGATAACAAGATTATAGGAGTAAATGCCAAATTTAATTTCTTTGGTGGTAAACGGGCCACGCCTGTGAACGAGAATTTATCTGATATAGCACAGGATGTAGTTTATGACTATACAAAGTTGTATGAAAACAAGGAAGCTGATAAACTTCACGTGAATACCACGATCAATTACAGGATCAATAAAAAGAACCATTCAAGCATTTGGTCATTACAAATGATAAATTTGTTTTTGGCAAAAGAAAACTATGGTTTATACTACAACTATAAGTCAAAACAGGTAGAGCGTTTCGAATTTGCTGTGCCTTTCCCTAACCTAAGTTATAAAATTGAATTTTAACTTTCATTGTCGAATGTTTTATACAGTGTTTTGGACAGTTTCTGAGAAATTCCATTTGGATCAGTTGCTTATCAACATCGTACAATTGTTTAAATGTTCCGTACAACTATTTATTATATTCGTACATGTGTTTGGCACTAACTGCTTTTGGTGCAAACGCTTCGTACAATTGGTTAAGACCTTCGTACGATTGTTTAAATGCTTCGTACAACTGTTTATTATATCCGTACACGTGTTTGGTACTAACTGC
>JBNLCS010000193.1:0-3597 GCA_050303935.1 Bacteroidales bacterium | reverse complement strand
TGCCATTAAAATCATATATTTCAATTGATACTGATGCATTTTCTTTTAAATACAATGAAATGTTTGCATTTTCAGTTACTGGTACAGGAAATATTTTAATTGAGGATACAAGGTTTTCAAATCCAACTTTTTCTATTCCTGTGACGATCTTTCCCGTTTTTATCAGGGTATCCGGAATAGATACAAGTTCAATCCCTATCTGGGCTGTTGTATCAGGGTGGATGTTTTTTGTATATTGCTTATAATCACTGTTGTTCCAGTGTTCATGCACGCCAAGGCTACCTATTTCAACACCATCCCCGTTTGGAGTATAACTTATATTTGCAGGCCAATTATCTTTACTGGCAGCTTGGTGAAGGTAATCATCTACTCCGTTCCAATTGGGAGAATTATGAGCCCCCTGGTTAATACCATTAAATTCAGTTCTTAAAAAGTCGTAACATACAGATTCAATAGCCACTGGATCTTGTGATATAAACAACGAATTACACCAGTCGCCATTAAAAGGTGCTGATTTCCATTTAGCTGGTTTTCTATTATCGTGATAACCACCACCAAAATAACCATCAACTATATACAACATTGTATTTCCACCTAAATACTTATTTCCCATAATATCGACTAAAACCCTGTATTTTCCATATCCACTATTTGTTATTTTACTAGGGTTAGGGGATTCCCCTCCATCATATCCTTCATTAGGGGCTATTAGAGCTGGATGTAAATGAGATGCCCCATTGCGGCCATGTGAACCAAAATGATTTTTAGCACTACCAGAAATTCCTGCCCGCATATGAGGTTTTAAATTTGCCATGTTTATTAAATAGTCAGCTTCTTCATAAACATCGTAAAGTTTGTCTGTATTGGCATCTGTCATAACAGAACCCTTGTCAGAATAAAAAATTAAATCATCTGCTGTTAATTCAATTTTCGTTCTTCCATAATTGCTTGTGGTTTTCTCAATATAATGAATATTGGGATATTCGTTGGACCAAGCATCATAGTTATGGCTAAATATATGGCCCATGGCATCTCCAATATAAATATCTGATTGTTCAACTCCTGCTGAATCCACCAATTGACGTAACATAGACAGTACAACAAATGGTGTAGTTTGCGTGGCCGCTATAGCACCTATTTTCCAGTTTTCCCAAAAAGAGGGAGATGAAGAAAACCCGCTACTTTCATCCGTTGTATAGCTTGCGGATACCTGGTTTATCTTAATTAATATGCGGTCACCTGCAGAATAAGACACATCACCTTTTCCTTTTTTATTGTTATGATATTTAAAAATTTTTTCCCAACTTTCTTTAACCGTTTTTGATTCGGTCAGTTTTAACATAGAATTTCTAAACATCTCATCGTAAACACCCTGGTTATTGTATTTACTTAAAAAATGATACGTATCGGTTGATTCATCTGTTGGGTTCCCTTTCGTAGCATTGGGGTCCCAAGCCCATACAACGCGTCCCGGCATTACTCCCTGGGCAGTACCTATTGGTTGGTTAGGTCCATCTGACGGCCCGGTGGCAATTTTCGACATTAATTCAGCAGCTGCTGTTGTTTTAGCACTTTTTATATAATAGAATAAAGTGAATGAAATAGCAGCAACAAGAAATAAAACCCCTTTTAGATATCTGGCTTGCATAAACTTTTGCCTGGCTTTTCGAAATGCAAAAACACTTGCAGACAATGATAATATGTATATAACAAAACTTGACATGATAGGTGCTGCAGCACGCATACATGGATAAGTGGCTCTTTGGGGTTTGGGTATTACCCTGATTAAAAACCAAATGGTTGAAATAATTCCGGTAATTATAAACAATCGTTTTCCCGATATTTTCTTATCAATAATTTTTTGAAAGAAATTTTTCATAACAATTAAATTTATTCTTTAATAATTTCAGTCACTTCAAAAACTTTAATCATTTTGGATTTTTGGTTAATTGTTCGGATTGTATTACAACAAATGCCCATTGTAAAAATAATTTCACTTAAATAATACTTAATAATGCTTTATTGCATGATCACATAGTTTTTTTACAATTGTTTATGAATATTTGCAGCTTAAATGTAATTAAAAATATCCTAAATCATTTGAAAAATAATTATTTAACATTTTTCAAAGGGATGTTTCAAAACAGGTTCTATCAAAATTTCTTTGATTGTGTAAAACATCAAGAAGCTAGGAAAAAAAGTGAATATGCTTGTAATGTACTTAGTGGTCATAGTAAGATATAGTTTTTAAGATACATTTTCCAGTCCACTGCAAATGGAATTTTCAGATATTTACCATCTGGGGTGATTAATATTTTTGTTGGATAACCGGATACCTCGAACATATCATTGACCTTTTGATCTATTTCACTTACAGGAAATGTATACTTGTTCTTGTCCATAAAAGTAGCCAGATTCTGAGAGGCAAAAGAAAAAGTGTATATTTTTAGTTGTAAATGATCTCTTTTATTATTTTCTACGAAAAATGCCTGCAATTGAGGTAATTCTTCCCGGCAAGGCCTGCACCATGTTCCCCAGACGTCAATGTAAATCCACGTATCATTTTTTTGTGTAAGGTCGAGCACTTCATTAGGATATTCAATTTTTACCTTTGGGGAATCTTTGCATTTGCTATTAATATAATTTAACCAATATTCTTCAAATGGTTGATCAATAGATATCTCTGAAAAATAAGATTTTAAATTTGCAAGATTAGCATCAGTTGGTTCATTAAAAGTAATTTCGGTTAATAGGTTTAATGCTTCTTTTTTATTTTTGTTTTTGAGATAATCAAAATATTTCTGCTTAAAACCAATATCATATGTGTTATTTGTTAATAGAGTAGCATCGTAAAAATAAGCGTACTTCACTAAATTGTCACACGCATCAGGACTATAATTTGAAGCTTTTCGTAAATATTCTTCCTTTTGGTAAAAATTCGAATAAAGATAATTGTAACCATAAGCCAGTAAATATCTGTTCCATGCCCTTGTTTCCATTAACTTAAGGTCACTTACCATAACGTTGAGGTATGGATAAGACTCAAGATTATTAATTACTCTTAATAATAGACTTTCTTTCGTTTTTAAATCAACAATATTATCCTTTTCAACCCCTTTAAGAATTAGTAAGACATATCTTTCTGCTCTTGATATATGATTTGAGCTGTCTGTTACTGTTTTGGTTAGGTCATTTAGTGCATTATTGATCTCTTTATGGTCTTTACTATGGATAATTCTGCTCCAAATGTAAATTGGGGTAATGATATTATTAATTAATGTATCTTTCTGCAAATATAGATTTTCAAGATAAATATGTCCGTTTTTGCTTGAATTTTCATCTTGTAATATTTGCGCCAGGGTATTATGAATATTATCAATAAACATTGGCGGATAAAGCTTGCAAAGCTTAAGAGAGTTTTGAATGGCTTTTTCAGTTTGGCCATTGTGCCATAACCCAGAGAGAGAATTTGTTAAAGGGAATGCTTCCGGTGGTATTTGTGCTTTCAAAATACCAAAGACTATAAAGAAGAAAAATTAACGATTAATTTCAAGAAAAAATGGAATACGTTTATATCATCATCGGAGCCATATTTGT
>JBNLCS010000192.1:0-6874 GCA_050303935.1 Bacteroidales bacterium | reverse complement strand
TTATTAATTTTCTTAAATCAAAAATCTATTTTTTTGTTACGTTTTTAATTTTTAATTGATAAAAAGGTTAAATAAAAATTTAATCAATTAAAAATTAATAGAAATGAAAAATTTAGTTTTAATGACTCTTATTTCTTTAAGCGTTATTTCAAATTCACAAATTCCTACTGATAATCTACATGCATATTATCCTTTTAACGGAAATGCTAATGATGAAAGTACAAATAGTTTTAATGCTTCTGTTTCTGGGGCTGTTTTAGGCTCTGACAGGCATGGCCAAATGGAATCGTGTTTTAGCTTTGATGGAGTTGATGATTATATAACGTTACCGAAAAGTTTCAGCTCTGTTTTAGATAATAATTTTACCATATCAGCCTGGTTTCAGTATAATGGAGAAAATTCAGATGATAGGGATTATCAAATGATTATCGATTTCAGGGGTGAAAAACAATTTAGCATAAATATTGATGAACCAACCAAGAAGGCATATATTTGGTTAAACAACGGAGGTACATCTTATGAACGATATAGCAGTCAGACGTTTGAGATAGGTAATTGGGTTCATGTAATAGCAAAAAGAGAAAATGATTTGTTTGTTATATATCTGAATAATATTCAAGGGAATAATATTTCGGAATCCGTATTGGGTACATATTCAAATAATAATAGGATTGGTAAACTTAATGTTGATATAACGGGGGGAACTGGTGATAAAGGCACATTTAATGGAAAAATTGATGACATTAGAATTTACAGTAGAGCATTAACATTAACCGAATTAACAGCTTTATATGAAGAAAGCCCCACGCCACCTGCAGAACCCGCCGAATGGCAAACCAATGGCACCGATATCTACTTCACTGCTCCCGGTAACGTGGGAATAGGCACCAACACCCCGGCAGCAAAATTAACTGTGGATGGGCCTGTTATGGCAACCGAAATAAAAGTAAAAGCCGATGTTAGCACGTACCCTGATTTTGTTTTTACGCCTGATTACAAACTACGTACGCTTGAAGAAACCGAAGTATTTATACTTGAAAACGGCCATTTGCCGGGGATACCTTCAGCCGGACAAGCTGTGCAGGATGGGATTAGCCTGGGTGAAATGAATGCCAAATTGTTGCAGAAGATTGAAGAACTGACGTTATATATTATTGAAAAGGATAAAGAGATTAAAGAAATTAACAGGATTAACAAAGAACTGCAGAAAAAAATTGATTGTATTGCAAAGTAAGCAGGCCAGTGTTATGTAAGTATCAAACATTGAAAAAAATGATGTGGGAAAGCGCATAAAATTGGATTATTGTTTCACCGCTAATGAGTGCTGAATTATTAATGTGAAGAGTGTTAAACATGCCGGAAAAAAATGCTTTACCGGATTAACACTTTTCACACCAACAAAACAACAGAAAAAAGTAAGACGTTATATTATGTTGCTAACAGGGAATAATAGGTGTAATAGAGATCAATTTATCCACACTAAAATAGTAATTTATAATGATTCTAATTATTATTTAAGGGTTATTGAATAAAATATTTTTTTATATTTGAAGCGTAAAGTATTCTAATTTTTATTCATACTATTTATATCGTAATGATCCTTAAATATTTGATAACATTTTATACAATAAAATTAAAATATAAGTCTGTAATACTTCAAAACAATATTATGAAAAATAGTTTATGTTTTCTTCGATGCATACCCCGACAAATTATTGTTTTTACAATTGTATGTATTTCAAATTATTTAATAATTAACGGTCAGGATACGCCAGGGGTAATCCCTCCTTCACCCCAGGCCTCTTCACTTATGAGATACCTGGATTATCCCGTAAGCAATGCCACCGGTTTACCCGAAATTAACATACCGCTTTATGAAATAAAATCAGGGCAACTGAGCGTTCCCATAAGTTTAAGTTACCATTCATCAGGGAGGCGCGTATATGACAAAACCGGTGCTGTTGGCATCGGCTGGACACTAAATGCTGGTGGAATGATTTCAAGAACCATTTACGGCGATCCGGATGGCTGGAATTATGATGAAGCTACCTTTCCAGACCCCTGGAAAAAAGAAGCAGATTTACAAGGTAGTGAGCATTTCCCGTATTTAGCGAAAATAGACAATCGCAGGATCTCTGGTTTGGGGGACAGTTATGATACCGAGTATGACATTTTTTCTTATTCTGTAAACGGGCTAACCGGGAAATTTATACTGAAAGGTCCAAATGATAATAAAACGCCAGTGCTCATTCCTAAAAAACCATATAATATAAAAATCATTTACGGTCCTGACACGTACGATAACCCCATATACGGTTTTGACCTGGTTGATGAAAATGGGATTACGTACAGGTTTGGTAAACCTTTGGACAACAATAACAGATTGTATTTTGAAGATAACGAAAATAGCGAAACAACAGGATGGATGCTAACAGAAATCGTATCCGCAAACAAAGAAGATACAATACATTTTAAATACGAGTGGTTTCACAGCGTTACAACAAATTTTTCCACCAGTTACACAAAAACACACACTTATTATTGTGACCCGACATATGAACCATTCTCTCAGTCTTTTACCGGATGTCCGCCATTTTATTGGAACAATAATACAGTGGAACCTAAAAATGATGTTCCAAGTGGTTCCGTGTATACGATAGAAAGAATAAAGGAGATAAGTTTCAGGCAAGGTAAAATAATTTTTAATCATGCACTTGACGACCAATGTAGCACTACAAATTGGCCCCCGTATTTGCGTGATAATAATTTAAGGATTACCGATATGGAGGTAAGGGATGCTGAAGGCGCCATTATCAAAAAAATAGATTTTAACCAGTCCACGTTGAACACTTTTACAGATTTTAATTATTTGGCAGTTCAGAAACTTGACAATATTGTTTTTAAAGATCGGTCCCTTTCACCTGTTGAAACATATTCATTCGATTATTACCCTTCACCATCTGTGATGAACGTTAGGTATTTAGATTTTTGGGGATATTATAACAGCTCTGGTAAAACGGATATGTGCCCGTTTATTCCAGTCGCGCATAACGATGATATTATCGTTAACCCGAATGCCGACAGAAGCTCTGATTTGACTGCCCTAAAAAGCGGGGTGTTAAAAAAAATAACCTATCCCACGGGTGGGTACACAGAATTTTTTTACCAGGAAAACAAATATTATGATTATGACCTTGAAACAGAAAAGGAAGGTAATGGATTACGTATACACCAGATAAAAGCGGTTGAAGGGAATGGTGATGAAATTCTAAAAACCTACAAATACGGCATTGATGAATGCGGATATGGAGACATACCTTTAATACCAAACTCTAAAACAATGACGTCAAAAAATGAACGTTGGTTACTAAAAAATGAAATATTTGGGATAACAACCAATGTGCATTATAAAAAAGAAATTACAAACTTAAATTCAAATGTATTGCCTGAAGTTAGTTATCTTGCCAGCCTACCTGTGTTTTACACCAAAGTAACAGAATACCTGGGCAATGAAACTAACAATATAGGGAAAACAACATACACATACTCACAGGGGAACATATATTCTGCAACCCCAATATCAACAGCTCCGGTACAATTTACACTTTTATCCTCAGATTTAATGGTGCCTTTAAAATACGAACTTTGGAAGAAAAATGATCTACAGCAAAAAGACATTTACTCCTATACAGGTAATCCTTCGGATCCATATTCATTGGAAAAGTCAATTAGCTATTCATATAACGAAACACCCTACCCTTCGGAAACAATTTACGGATTATGGATTAAAAGACAATTTTTTATTATGCCACCTTTAAACAGTAGTGATCCTTTTACCCCAGGGGATCCAGACGATGTAGTTTATTGCTTTGATCCCATTGAAAACAATCCTTATCTATGCCCGAGTAGCGTGTGCCCATGCAATGGTGAATTATATCATGCTTATAGAAGTGGGGCTGCAATATACATATATAAGGATTACACCATTGAAGTAGGTAAAAATGAACTCATGGGCATTACAGAAACGCAATATACAGATGCTGGTGAAGTGGAAACGGTTACTTCATACGAATATAATTCAAATCATTTGGTAAGCGAAAAGCGAGTTACCGACAGCAAGGAAAATGACCTGAAAACAACCTATAAATACCCCTTTGATTTAGGATCAATTAGTGGGATCACCTATGCCCAGTACCAGGATTTAGGAGCAATGTGCGGAAAAAACCAAATTGCTCCTGTGATTGAAGAAAAGAACTATAAGAACTCAAATTTATTGTCAACAAAACTTACTGCATACAAGGATTTTGGATCAGGAAAGATTTACCCTGAACTGGTTAAAACATCAAAAGGTACAAATAACCTTGAAACCAGGTTGGAATTCCTTACTTACGATGATAGGGGCAATATTACCAGTGTCCGAAAAACAGATGGTCTAACAACCTCCTATATCTGGGGCTATAACCAATCGTTGCCAATAGCAAAAGTAGAGAACACACCGTTAATTGAAGAAACAGTAACAACTACTGTAACCGTGCCGCCAAGTTCGCCCCAGTCATTTTTTGAACAGGAAGGTTTAACCGATGGCCAGACTTATATATTAGGCACTTACAATGCCCCGGAATCTTTAACATTAAATGTTCAAAGGTACATTATTAAACAAGGTACTAATCACGAAGCCTGTTACACCATATCTTTTTATCCTGGGTATGAAGAAGTAAAAGATTGCCTGGATGAAAATACACAAGTAGGAAACATTACTAGCCAGGTTAATTTAACTGCCGGAGATTACGAGGTAAGGCTTTATGTTCAATATCCACACAATTCCGGTGCATCATTTAACGACAATATTTACATAACCTGCCCAAATTATCCAACAACCGAACAAAAGCAAATAACCGCTGTTGCCCCCTATTATAACAGTTTTGAGGAAGGAGGTTTTTTTACCAGAACGATTGAGCATAGGACCGGAAAGAGAAGTTACGGGGAGGACTATACAGTTTATATCCCGGGTGGGCACCAATATATATTGTCATATTGGGGAAAGAAATCATATTCAGATTGGGAATTGGTAAAGCAGATCATAACAGCAAATTCGTTTATGGAAATAACAATCGGTAGTGGGTACATGTATATTGATGATGTGAGGCTTTACCCGGTAAATTCAATGATGACCACTTATACGTACGATCCATTTGATGGCATGACCTCAGAAACTGACCCCAATGGTAAGACCACGTATTACGAATATGATAGTTTTGGCCGTTTAAAATGTATCAAAGATAATGACGGCAATAAACTCCGGGAATACAATTACCATTATCAAAATCAATAATTAACCTGTAAACAAAGAAAAAATGAAGCATATAAAAACAATATATCTGGCGTTATTTACTCTGTGTGTTTTTACAGGTAATTTAAATGCCCAAAGTGTAGTAAAATATTATAGTCCGTTAACATCAAATATGGAGGCTTCCGGTAATGAAATAGTTTTATCCCCGGGCTTTTCAACCAACGGGTTTACATTTGCTACCCAACTTGCAGAAACATATTCTGAGTCATATGTTAACCCTTCCCCGGATGGTGATAAAAACTATATTTGGACAAAAAGTTATACCTATCCAACCACAACAGAAAGTGCAACCCAGGTAGGGGACATACTGAATGACATCCAATATTTTGATGGCCTGGGCCGGTTAATTCAAAATGTATCACATAAAGCCGGCCCCTGGGGGGAAGAAATCGTGCAACACGTGGAATATGATGGTTTTGGCAGGCAAAAAAAAGATTACCTGCCCGTGGCCTTGCCGGGAAATAAAGGAAAATTTATTGCAATAGGGGAAAACGGTGATTATAGCCTGCTTAATAATTTTTACAATGGTGTATTGTACCCGGATGCCGAAGGGTATGCCTATGCCGAAAAGAAATTTGACAATTCCCCGCTCAACCGTGTGATGAAACAAGGCGCCCCTGGTGCAGCCTGGCAAACCGACCAGCACCCGGTGGAATATGAATATACAACCAATACATCAACGGATGCCGTAAAAGGATGGAATTTACAAGAGGATTGGGAATTTTATGCATATTATAATTTCTACCCGTTTACCTATGCCCCGGGCACCTTGTACAAAACCATCACGTACGACGAGGATGATAAGGAAATAGTGGAATACACGGACAAACAAGGCAGGGTCATCATGAAAGAGGCAGAAGGGAATGCCCGCACGTACTATGTGTATGATGATTTTGGGTTATTACGTTGCGTGGTGCCCCCAAAAGCGGAAGGGCAAATAAACTCATCAACCCAAAGCTTATGCTATTTTTATAAATATGATGGCAGGGACCGGATGATCAAAAAGAAACTACCTGACGCCAGACCGGTATACATGGTCTATGATAAACGTGACCGTTTGGTGGCTACGCAGGATGGTAACCAGCGTGACCCCGATGGGAACGGCAACCCAAGCGACAACCTGTGGCTATACACCAAGTATGATCAATATGACCGGCCCATAATGACAGGGTTGTATACAGACAGCCGCAGTATAGATGACCTGCAGGCATATGTGAATACCTTTACCGGGACAAGTTTATATGAAAACAGGGTAAACAGTACATCGCAAAACCTGGGTTATACAAACAACCAGAGTTTTCCGGTATCGCCACCGGAGAACAAAGTGTTGACCGTTACCTTGTACGATAATTACGAATTCTTTAGTATTGGGTTGTTGGTATATCAAGTATCAAAAGTGCCCGGGTATTCAAGCGCAGTATTTGATTGCCAAAACGAAACGGTACATGGTGAAGCCGTGAACACATCTGTTACAGGAATTGTTACGGCAACGTTGGCACGGATTCTTGAAGACAGTTATGATGG
>JBNLCS010000191.1:0-2661 GCA_050303935.1 Bacteroidales bacterium | reverse complement strand
TTATTCTCCAGAAATATCCGGTCACTATCCCTCAATATATCATTAAAATCTACATCAGACCAGTTGTAAGTTGAACCAGTTAGAAACAAACCCTCACCTACAGGCAAAACAAAAACCTGCTTGTTAAGGATAAAATCTTGTGGCAATTCTGCTGCTTTTATCAGCAATACATCTCCTTTGGTTGGATAAAATACCACTTGCTGAAAAAAAGGATTATTAATAGCATAAGCCCCTTCACAAAAAACTATTTTATCAGCCGTAAAACCATTCCATTTAATAGCTTTATCCGAAACCATAAGATCATTATAAATAAACCTTGAGGAAATAAAAGAATTTTTTGCAACCAGCATGTGCCTGATAAAATCCAAAAAAAGATTCAGATCCACCCTACCCGATCCCTTGACTTTTGCGTATGCATAACTTTCTTTTAATCCCTTAACAGGTTTTGTGTTATAAATATTGGCAATATATTCGTCATAACCTGGTAACGTCCTTTTCTTGTTCCAAATTTTAAATTCCTGTTCATTAAGAGGTTTAATAATGTCTTTCTCGTAAAGAAATGATAATTTCTCCCTGGATTCAATATCCAAAAAAAACTTTTTCATTACCGGAAGTAATTCGTCAATTTTCCAACTTTTGGTAACTCTTTTAAACACTAAAGGATTATACATGCCGGCAGCAACCAAACTTGCTGCTTTGTAATGATCATCAGCAACAACAAGAACACGCTTTCCTGCTTCAATTAATTTCCAGGCCAGTATTGACCCGGCAAGCCCCTGCCCAACAATTATGTAATTAACTTTTTTCAATCAATTTATTATGCTCAGTTAATATTAACATATCTGTAAGCGCTTTGTTAAAAGCTAAAAGAATTAATTAGTCTCCGCAAGAAAACGCCAATTTTTTCGTTATGCTTGTCAGAAAAATGCTCGATTACCCTATGTAAACTCCGCTTTTTCTGACTGCGCATGCCTCGAACTTGACGTTTTCTTATCAGAGACGGAGTTTTGGGCAGGCACTAATTATTTATTGTAATGATGAATAAGCATGAATAACTTTGTTTTTTAGTATATGCAAAACGAAAAAGAAATTAAATTAGTTTATAAGTAATATGATTAGTGGTAAATACAAAATTTTTATTGATACAGGTGGAACATTTACAGATTGCATTGCTATTTTACCAAACGGGAAAACAAGGTACAAAAAGATTTTAAGCACTGGCTGTTTACGCGGTATAATAAGAAGAAAGGTCACAACGTGTATTTATGAAATTGAAGAAAACTGGATGATCCCTGATGACCTTGTTCAAAAGTATACATTAACCCTGCTTGAATACCCCAAAATAGCCCCTTTTAAAATAGTTTCATTTGATGCGTGTGATAAAACACTTGTTTTGGACAAAGATATTAAGGACAATATCAATATTGTAAATACTCCCTTTGAAATAACTGCTTACGAAGAAGCCCCTGTAATGGGAATAAGGCTATTAACAGAAACTTATATAGGCGGGGATTTCCCTTCCATGGATGTAAGGCTAGGATCTACCAAAGGTACGAATGCCTTGTTGGAAAATAAAGGGGCACCAACTGCATTGATCATTACCAAGGGGTTTAAAGACCTTTTGTTTATACGAAACCAGCAAAGACCGGATATTTTTGCACGGGAAGTAACAAAACCTGCCCCGCTATTTACTAAAGTTTATGAAATTGAAGAAGAAACAGATAACCTAGGGAATATAACTAAAACAGTTCAAGAAAATGAACTCAATAATATTGTTCAAAATATTAAACGGCATCAAATTAAAAGTGTGGCCATAGCCTTGTTAAATTCTTTCAGAAACCCTGAAAATGAAGTAGAAATAAAACGTTTACTGGAAAAAGAAAATATTCCTTTTATATCGCTTTCAAGTGAATTAAGTGTATTAATTAAGATTTTGGACCGTACTGAAACCTCTGTGGTCAATGCATATTTATTGCCTATTCTGCATGAATACCTTCAATCAATAACTTCAAAAATAGGTGAAAATAACCTGAAAATAATGACAAGTGCCGGAAACCTTGAGCCACCCGATATCTTCAAACCCAAAGACAGTTTGTTAAGTGGTCCGGCAGGCGGTGTGGTAGGTGCATTTGTATCCGGTAAAAAAAGCGGTTTCACTAAGTTAATCTCTTTTGATATGGGGGGCACCAGTACAGATGTAAGCCGTATTGATGGTGGCTTTGATTATATTTATGAACAAACGATAGGTAATGCCCATATTATGGCTCCTGCCATCGCAATTGAAACAGTAGCCGCAGGAGGTGGGTCAATTTGTGGTTTTGATGGTTACCGGTTGTATGTTGGCCCTGAGAGTGCCGGAGCGCAACCCGGACCTGCTTGTTATGGTGCAGGAGGGCCATTAACATTAACGGATGTTAACCTCTTATCAGGAAAATTATTGGAAAACAATTTTTCAATTCCCATTTATAAACATCTTGCTGAAAACAGGTTGTATGAATTAATAGGTGAAATTGAAAAATCTACAGGAAATAAACCTGACAAAGAGGAAATCTTATCAGGTTTCATTTCTATAGCCAATGAAACCATGGCTGGAGCAATCCGGAAAATATCAGTTTCTAAAGGATACAACCCTTCAGATTATGTTATGGTATCATTTGGAGG
>JBNLCS010000190.1:0-5862 GCA_050303935.1 Bacteroidales bacterium | reverse complement strand
TGGATTACCAATTAAGGCGATAGTCACATCTTTTGACAACACCTCATTATCTAACATTAAATGGCTACCTTCTGCTTTGTAATCCGAAGAACTATCAACTGAACCTGTATAGTTTTCAGGGTATAACACTTCTATTAATTGGGCTTCATTTCTTCTTAGCGAAACTTCATAACCCAAAATATTATATTGTATCGGGTCTTTTAAAGGTGCATTCTTCACAACTGTAACAAGTTTACCTTTTACAAAACCCATCTCCGTAATCCTTTTCCTGAACGCACCGTTGCCCCCAACCTTTGTAATTACACCTTTTTCATTATTCTTTAATTCTGAAAGTTTCAACATTTTAATCATCGCCTACCATTATTCTTTCTACCACAATATTACTTACAATCTTAAAACCTGACAATACCAATAAGTAGGTATTTTAATTCCATATTTAAACTCTATTTTTCGTGTAAGGTATTGAATTCTTAAAATTTAATTCATACTTTTAAATTAAATAACGGGAAAATGGCGGATGAAAATATATATGATAAGTTAAAGGAAATTTTCGGTGGAATTCCCGGGAATTTAAATGTACTGGAAGAAGAAATAGACATTAACCTTCAGGTAGAGTATTACGAATACGCCAAAGAACATAGAAACAAAATTACGGAAGACGAAGTAATAAGCAGGAAAGAAAACCTTTTTGAACAAGGCATATCCCATGAAGATAAAAAAAGCCTGTTTGTTCAATTAGCTTCATTGGACAATGTAGAAGCATATCGTACTATTGAAAGATATGTTAAAGACCCTGAAAAAGAATTACGGGAATGGGCGGTACTGGCATACCAGGAAAGCAGGATGCTGATTGAAAGTAAAATACTAAATGAAAACCAAGTATTTATTTCTACCGGTTTAGGTGGAAAAGGGGACAAGTTAAGGTATTTTGTTGTTTTCTTTTCAAACAAGGGAAAACCATTTAATTCTTTTCAAAAAAAAGTATTACAGAATGAATCGGAATTTCATTTTAAACAATGCGATGCAGAAATTGAAGAAATTGTTTATTATAATACATTTGCCACCTTCAAAGTTGTAATCCCTTTAAGTGTACCTTTAAAAAATTTATTCAAAGATATAATATTGGAAACCAACCAATATGGTGATTTTCTTATGTCTAATTTCATAATTACCAATGTAAGGTGTCTTTCAGAACAGGAAATTTATGACTTTCTTTGTCATCATAACATTGAACTGGATTATGATGAAAATGAATAATCCACCAGATTAAACATAAAAGTTATAATATGATAAACAACAAGGTAAATGTTGCTTTTCAGATTTTACCAAAAAGTGAAAAGCACGATACATATGATTTAGTAGACAAAGTAATTGAGGTAATAAAGAAATCCGGGTTAAAATATCGTGTATGCCCCTTTGAAACTGTTATTGAGGGAAAGTATGGCGAAATCATGCAATTGATAACAGAAGCACAACAAACCTGTTTACAGGCAGGTGCGAATGAATTTCTGGCATACCTTAAAATACAGGTTAACAAGAATAAAGATGTTACTATTGAAGATAAAACATGGAAATACGACACAAAAAACCCTACTGAATAATGTATACAATAATTCAATAGGGCAAAAAAATATTTTTTATTCTTCGTTTGTTTCTAAATCGTCGAAATCCACGTCAGTGTAGTTCTCGGCAACTAACTCGCCCATCTCATCCGAGCTTTCAATCTTATTTTCCTCTCCATCATAATCAACTATTTCAGTTGGCTCCGGAGCAGAAGTTTTAATAAAATCAATAGACTCGGTCAGGCCATCAAAAAATTTCTCAAAATCTTCCTTATAAAGAAAAATTTTATGTTTCTCGTAAAAGAAACGTCCATCACGATTATACCTTTTCTTACTTTCGGTAATCGTAAGGTAATAATCATTTCTGCGTGTAGCTTTCACATCGAAGAAATAAGTTCTTTTGCCAGCTCTCACTGCTTTTGAGTAAATCTCATCTCTTCCTTTATTTTCAACACCTTCTTTTTTTTCGCTTCCTTCTTCCATCTCAAAATTAGGTTTAGTTATACACAAAAATTTAACATATCATTATCAAAAATAGAAAATTTTTTAAAGAAACCATATAATTATGACGTTATTTCATCAATTTTTATTCTACCTATATCAATTTCCGTTATCCCTTTATTAATTTTTGACCTTAATTATTTAACATTTATTAGGCTAGTGGCGATTTTTAGCTTCCATCCTAATTTTCAAAATTATACATGCTAATTTTTATTTTTATTTGATATTTTTTCATTGATTTCGAAAATTAAAATAATTTATTGATGCTTTTTTGCACGAAGTTTTAATTAACTTTATTTTCTTTGCACAAATTTTTTAGTTCTTTTTAAGATTATGTTGAGCAGAAGGATTATCAGGATTAAAGTTTTGCAATGTTTATATGCACATTACAACGTTGAAGGATCATCAATTAACACAACAGAAAAACAACTATTTCACAGTATTAATAAATCATACGAACTCTATATCTTATTTTTTCAGTTAGTTCTGGAAATACGAAAATATGCAATAGACAGAATTGAAATAGCAAAAAACAAACGAATACCCACAGACGAAGATCTAAATCCCAACATTCGTTTTGTCAATAACAGGATACTTTTACAATTAGATAACAATGAGCATTTAAATAAATTAATTGCAGAAAAAAAAACTAGTTGGTCAGGATTCCCCGAACTTGTAAAATTGCTTTACAATAATCTTATTGCATCAGAAATATACCAGCAATATATGGAAGGGGAAGATGAACCAAATTACTCCCTGGACAAGAAATTTCTTATAAATGTGTTTAAAGATGTCATTGCTTCCGAGGAGAATTTGTATACTACCCTTGAGGAATTAAGTATATATTGGAATGATGAATCTGAATTTGTAATAAGTATGGTCTGTAAAACCATCAATAGTTTCAAAAAGGAACAGGGAGAATTTGCCAGGTTACTTCCTGTGTTTAAAAATGACGATGACATTGATTTTACAAAAAATCTTTTAAGAAAAAGTATCTTAAAGGGTAGTGAATACCGCAACCTGATTAAAGACTTTACCCTAAACTGGGAAGTTGAAAGAATTGCATTTGTAGATACCCTTCTCATCCAATTGGCATTAACCGAGATCATGGAGTTTCCATATATCCCTGTTAAGGTATCAATGAATGAATATATAGAAATATCAAAATTTTACAGTACCAATAAAAGTAATATTTTTTTAAATGGTGTGCTTGATAAAATTGTGAACCATCTGAAGAAAGAAGATAAAATAAAAAAATATGGCCGGGGCCTCATGGGCGAAGATTGATCGATTGATGTATTGATGAATAACCTTTCACCTTTCAATACCTGCTCTTCACCATTCACTTCACAATTCCCTTCCAAACTATTTTAGGCACTTTAGTGACTTATTACAACAAACAAGTTGCCCAATAAAAAAAAAGTTGGTTAATTTGTCGGAAATTTTAGTAATTATTAATTAAAAAATTTATAAATGAATAATTTATTAACTGTGCTTTTATTAACACCTCCGCAGGATGGTCAACAAGGTCAGGGTGGTAGCTCAATGTTGATCATGATGGTATTAATTTTTGTAGTATTTTACTTTTTTATGATCAGGCCACAAGTTAAAAAACAAAAAGAATTAAAAAACTTCAGGGCAAGTTTAAAAAAAGGTGATAAAATTGTTACCACGGGTGGCATTTATGGAAAGATAAGCGAGATAAATGATAATAGCAATGTTATTACCATTGAAATTGAAGATAAGGTAAAAATGAAAGTAGATAAAAATGCTGTTTTAAAAGATCCTTCAGAACTTGCGCAACAAAGATAATCTTTTACTATTTTTAAGGCATGTAAAATTTACATGCCTTTTTTGTTGTGAATAAAAAACTGGGGAAAATACTATCAGGTTTATCAAAACCAGTTTCCAGGAAATCAAATATGAATATCCTGGCTTTTACATTTTTTCTTTTTTTGTCAACTATTTTTTGGTTTTCCATTGCCATTAACAAAAACTACATTGGCTCCATAAACCATCCCATAAAATTCAAAAATTTCCCTGAAAACAGGATCCAATCAGGAGAATTACCTGAAAAGTTTGAGCTTACAGTTGAAACTACAGGAAAAAAGATTCTTCGATACAGGTTCTGGTCAAAAATTGATCCCATTAATATCGATCTATCCAAATGTTTTCTTGCCCAACAAAGCAAAAAAGATTCGTCAAGATTTTATGTTTTAACAAAAGCTGAGAAAAGCCAAATTTCTTCGCAATTACCAAGCGATATTCATATCCTGGAAATAAAGCCGGATACATTAAAGTTTCGATTTGACTTTTTAAAAGAAAAAAAAGTACCTGTTTTTGCTGATGTTGAGATTAACTGTGCACCTCAATACATGTTGATCGGAAACCCACTCATAACCCCCGATAGTGTTATAATGAGTGGCCCGGCATCAATACTGGACACATTACAATATATACATACTAAACATATTTCGATATCAGGTGTAAAAGAACCCATTGAAAAAAAAGTGGATATAAAAAAAATAAAAGGACTGAATGTTGAAGGTGAGGAAACGGTGCTCCATATTGATGTTGATTCTTATACTGAAGAACGCATTAATATTCCAATAATACCATATAATGTACCGGATTCTTTACGTCTCCGATTGTTTCCAAGCCGAGTTAGTATAAGTTTTTTTGTACCATATAAAATTTATTCTGATATAAAATCCGAAGATTTTGTCATGTCAGTTGATTATAATAATATAGGATTAATGAATAACGAAAAATTAAGGATAAACCTTGATAGAAAACCGGAAAATATAAAAATTACTGGCTGGGAACCCAGGTACGTGGAATATATCATTGAAAAATAATGCTAAAAGTGGGAATCACCGGAGGAATAGGCGCCGGTAAATCTATTGTTTGCGAAATATTACATAAATGGGGAATTCCTGTTTTTATGGCCGATCAATACGGAAGGAGATTGCTTGAAAACAATGTTTCTGTTCACCTAAAACTAAAAAAAGAATTCGGCAGTCATATTTTTATCAATAATACCCCGGACCGAAAAGCTATTTCTGATTTGGTATTCTATAATAAGAAAAACCTTTATAAACTAAACAACATAATTCACCCGTTGGTACGTAGCGGTTTTCTTGAATGGTGCGAAAAACAATCAGCTCAGTATGTAATTGAAGAAGCTGCTATTTTGTACGAAAGTGGTTCTGATAAACTAATGGACAAAATTATTATGGTTTATTGCGAAAAAGAGTTAAGAATTGAAAGAATTATAAAAAGAAACGGTTTTAACAGAAACCATATTGAACGTATCATACAAAACCAAATGAGCGATGAAGAAAAAAAGGAAAAAGCCGATTACGTAATTTATAATAATGGAAAAACATTACTTTTACCACAAATTATAGATATCCATAACAAATTAACTATATCACATAATGGCTAAACTAGGTAAATGGATTGCAGGGGGCTTAGGATGGGCCTTTTTTGGACCTTTGGGGGGCTTACTGGGATATGCCGTGGGCTCATTATTTGAAAATGCAGATATCCAACAACAAACACAGGGAAAAACAACTTCTGGTGATTTTGCATTAAGTTTAATGGTATTGGTGGCCGCTGTAATGAAAGCCGACGGTACGGTTAAACGCTCAGAACTGGATTATGTCAAAGATTTTTTTAAAAGATCTTTTGGAACAGCCACAGCCAGCGAAGCTGTTAAAATGTTACGTGACCTTCTTAATAGGAATATCCCTGTCCGGGAAGTTTCCATGCAAATACGAAACCAGCTTGATTATTC
>JBNLCS010000189.1:0-2826 GCA_050303935.1 Bacteroidales bacterium | reverse complement strand
TTGAATATTGTAAGGTCAGGATTTTACTAATCTGCAATTTGAATGATATAATTGTTGGACTGCTGACTTTAAGTAGTTGTAAAACATACAAAAACAGGTGCTTTTGTACCTGTTTTTTTGTAATTTGCATGTTGATATTTTAAACAGTAAATTGATGTAAGGTCCTGATATATTATTATAAAAGATGTACGTATAAAATTACTTCTAAATAATTATTAGTTAAACGAAAATGGAAGTTGATAAAACATCAAATAAAAGAAAAACCGGCAAGTCATTTTTGAATAGGTATTTTAAAGCAAGGTCTTCAATTTATGGTCAGGTGGTGTACGTTATCACGATCTTGTCCGTGTTTTTATTTTTATCATTTGGGGCGATATTCCGGTCAGTAAATGAAAGATACATGCGCAGCGTGATCAACCAAACCGGAAATAACATTGGTTTTTTAGTTGAAGGTTCGTTATACCATTCAATGCTTGAAAATGATAAAACTACCTTGAAAAATACCCTGGATATTATAAAAGGTATGCCCGGAATTGATGATGTTAGTATGTATAATCAGGAAGATAGTATGGTATATTCTTCTTGTGGCGTTGATTCAATAGATGGACATTTGCAGGCTTGCAACCCGAATTGTAAAGACTGTCATGATAATATGGAAGAGATGTTTCATAGTCTTGAAAAGTCATATTGGGTGCTGGATGAAAAAAGTAGTTGCGGAATGAAACATCAGGGGGCAGGTCACCGCCAACTTCTGGTGAATAACCCAATACTGAACGAACCTTCATGTTACACCAATCAGTGTCATGTTCACCCGCAAAGCGACAAGGTATTAGGATCGTTGGTAGTAAATATTCCGTTACAGGACCTTGACCATTCTTTACAAGAATCTACACGCGATTTTTTTATCATGGCTACGATAATGACTTTGTTACTTTTATTCTTTTTAATATTCTTTACCAGGAAAAAAATAAAAAACCCGTTAAGTGATATTATCATGGCCAGTGAAGCTGTAGCAAACGGTAATTTAAATACCCGGCTTTCAATTAAACATAATCAGTTGGATGATATGCGTATGGTGTCGTATGCATTTAACAATATGCTTGATAATTTGAAATCAATGACTTATGAATTGCAAAATTGGTCGCAACAATTAGAGTATAAAGTTCAAAAGAAAACGGAAGAGCTCAAGGAAGCACAAAACGAGTTGATCAATGTGGAAAGAATGGCATCTTTAGGAAGGCTTTCATCTTCTGTGGCACATGAAATAAATAATCCGCTGGCCGGTGTTTTAACATATACCAAGCTTGTACAAAAACAATTGAACAAGAATGACTCGATGGATGGCACCAGAAAGGAGAACATGATGAAACACCTCCGTATGATTGAAAATGAAACCAAACGATGCGGCGACATTGTAAAGGGCTTGCTGGATTTCTCACGAAAGGATCAAAAAGATTTCGAAATAAAATCGTTACATACTATCCTAAAGGAAACGTACGACTTAATGACGCATCCCTTGAAAATGGCCAATATTGATTTTCAAACTGATTTTACTGCCAAATTGGATGCGGTGCGTTGTGCCCCTAATCAAATAAAACAGGCATGTATGGCTATTCTGGTTAATGCATCAGAAGCGGTTACTGAAAATGGGGAAATTACATTGAAAACCTATAATACTGATGAACATAGTGTTACCGTGGGTATTACTGATAATGGATCGGGAATAGCACAGGAAGATATCCCTCATGTTTTTGAACCTTTCTTTTCTAAAAAACAAAAAGGAAGCGGCATTGGCCTTGGGCTTGCTATTGTACATGGTATTATTCAAAACCATAAAGGGAGAACTGATGTAGAATCGGTTCCCGGTAAATATACTACAATTTCAATCACGCTACCTTTATATAAAAACTAATAAAAACTGTTATGGCGAATAAAGTTTCCATATTAATTGTTGATGATGAAGAATCGGTACGCGATTCATTATACAATTGGTTTATTGAAGACGGGTACCGGGTGGAATGTGCTGAAGATGCCAAGAAGGCGCTTTCAATATTAGAGTCAGATAAATTTGACATTATTCTGGCAGATATAAAAATGCCGGGCATGGATGGGCTTGAAATGCACAGGAGAATAAGAGCTTTAAACAGTGAGGCCATTGTGATCATAATGACTGCTTTTGCAGCCGTTGATACAGCGGTACAGGCGCTTAAAGACGGTGCATTTGATTATGTAACCAAACCTTTCGATCCGGATGACCTTTCTCATTTAATACGAAATGCTTCAAAACAGATACAACTATCTGAGGAAAATGAAGTGTTGAGAGATAAGGTGGTTTTGCTGGAAAACGTGGAAGATATAGTTGGAAAGAGTGAGGCCATGACAAAAGTTTTAAAAGATGTGGAGTCCATAGCGCAAGCAGATTCCACTGTTATTATAAATGGTGAAAGTGGAACCGGTAAGGAATTGATAGCCCGGGCAATACATTCTAATTCACCGCGGAAGTATTTTCCATTGGTTAGCGTGCATTGTGGGGCCCTTACGGAAAGTTTATTGGAGAGTGAATTGTTTGGACATGAAAAGGGGGCATTCACTGGCGCTATGTACAATCGTAAAGGTAAATTTGAAATGGCTGATGGAGGGACCATATTTCTTGATGAAATAGCTACCATTTCTACAAAAATGCAAATAGAACTTCTAAGGGTGCTTGAAACAAAAAGTTTTATTCGTGTAGGGGGCAATAAAGAAATAAAATCAGATTTCAGGTTGATATGTGCAACGAATAAGAACTTGAAGAACATGGTGAAAGAGGGGACTTTCAGGGAAGAT
>JBNLCS010000188.1:0-6567 GCA_050303935.1 Bacteroidales bacterium | reverse complement strand
GGACAGCTAAAACGTTTAATTTCATTTTTACTGATACGGGAACTTTTACAATTTGGACAAAATTTGAAAAAATCCGGCATTTTTAATTTAAAACTACTAAAATATAACGTAATTGAAACCAAGTACAATGTTAAATGCTGAATTCATCGTTAACGGGATCTACACCTAAATATTTTGACAATCCCCTTACCAGGATATAAAACGGAATTGTATCAATGAGTGCTGCTGTAAACTTGAAAATATAATTGGAAAGAATGAGAATGGACAAAGTTGTGAAAACCCCTCTATCCTGATCGATAATAATGGCATTGGTAGTAAAATATGTGATTAGCACAACTGAAAATGAATCAACAAGTTGACTTGTCATTGTTGAACCATTATTTCTCAACCAAAGATGTTTTTTTGCCTTCTTTTTAAGAAAATGAAAGACATGTACATCAATAAATTGAGCGGTAAGATATGCTACCATTGATGCAAGTGTTGCACCAAACGTAAGGTGCCTCACAAAAAAGTACACATATGAAGGGTCAGATGGTTTTGGCAAGCCAGTTTCAGAAATAATTTCAGGCCTGGGCGGAAGTATTCCGCCTAACCATAAAATAAATACAACCCAAATGTTAAGAATTAAGCCAGCCCAAACCACATATGAAGCCCTTTTCTTACCATAAAATTCACTGATAATATCTGTGCATAAAAAAGTTATTGGATAAGGCAAAACACCAACAAATACCTGAAACGGGACCTGGTGCCCAAAAACCGTAAAAGTTAAATCAATTAGCCTTGATATTCCCAATATATTTAACATTGCCAAGGTACCAACAAAAATCCCTGCCAGTAAAATGAATACAAATTCACGTCTTCTTTCAAATTTATTTTGAACCGTATTTGAACTAAATACCATATAAAAGATTATTTTAGTATAAACAAAGAAACAAAGTTTTGGTTTTAATTGAGTGTTAATCGGTAATATACAGTAATTATCAAAATAAATGACCTTTTTACCAATCATTTATATGACATTTTATTAAACTACCTTAAATTTGTGGTTCAAAATAAAATAAATAAAGGTGAAACAAAAACTAATAAGGCTACTTTCAATATTTAACATTCAGCATAGTGAACGTTACACTGTGAGCTATTTATTATTGCAAGCCTTTTTTTTAGGGATCTTTAATGGGGTCTTGTATATTCTTGCCCATTCACTTTTTTTAAAATCCCCTTATTTTAACATGCTTCCGGAAGCATTTTTAATTTCAGGTGGGATTTCCTTAATTTTAGTAATAGTGTACCATCTTTTTATTTCAACAATTACGTTTAAAAAATCTAAAACTATTTTTTCTATTATCCTGGCGCTGGTTGTTTTTACATTATTGATAATAAACAATTTTATTTATTTAGATAAGTATCCTTTTATTCTTTTTTGTTTTGTTTTTCCAATTCAAATAATCAGTGTTCAGAAATTTAACTCTACCTTGTCTAATTATTTTCCGGGCAAACAAATTGTAAGGTTTTCAGGGATTTTATCAAACAGTCGTGAGTTTGGTTTTATCATAATGGGGTATACCCTTCCTCTTTTAATGCTAACCGGGCTTAATTTAAAGTATTTATATTTTGTTTGTATTTTGGCATATGCTTTTTATGTAACATTTGAAATGCTGTTCATCAATTCCGCAAGGAACAAAAAGATGGAACAGGATATGAAATCTTTCAAATTTATCCAGGTTGTTACACATAGGTTTTCAGGTCAACTGATATTATTTGTATTGCTCTCAGCCCTTATAGGATACCTTATTCATTTTGCTTTTTTAACAATCACAAATGAAAATTTTGAAAGTACCGTTGGCCTGATCAAATTCTTTGGTTTATTTATGGGGACTATGTTGCTCTTTAACTTTCTTGCCGACAAATTTTTACTTAACAGAATTTTAAATAATCTCGGATTGCCTTATAGCATTGTTTTGTCTCCAATTTTTACGGGTAGTTTCATTATTATTGCACTTGTTGTTGGTTGGAGGCTTGGATTATCCCAACGTTTTTCATCTGGTTTCATGTTCTTTTTTCTTTTTGTATCAGCCGGAAAGTTTATAGAAAAATTATTTAAATATGCCGTTGAAAACCCATCTTCCAATATATTGTTAACATCGTTAAAAACCATAGATCATGTTGGCTTAAAAGAATTTTTACAGGGCCCCGTGCAATCGCTTGCTTTATTATTATCAGGTGTGATACTTTATGCAAAATCTTTTGTAAAAGATTTTAACCTTATTTATCTATCTGTCCTTATAGCTTCAATTTCAGTTATTTGGTTTTGGGTAAGTGTTAGAATGATTAAACGATACCGGAATAACCTAAAATTACGCTTTGCAGAAATTGGAATGGAACGTAGTGTGAAAAATTACCTGTCGCTTCCTGAAAAAAACGAAAATATCGTTTTTTCAAATTTTCAAGAAACCAATGATGAAAAATCATTGTATATCTTAAAAATGCTTAAAATTGTTTCTCCTGCGGCCTATTTTAAATATTTGTTAAACTATTTGAACCCTCATAGAAAAGACACATTGCTTGCTAATATCCTGGCTGAAATAGGAAGATATGATTTAACACAGGCATTACCCATGCTTGATGAATTTAGAAATATTAAAAACCACGATATACAATACCAGGTAAAAAAACTTAAAGAATACATGGAAAGCGACACCGGTGTTGATTACAGTTTTGACCAGATTGTTGATATAATTTATTCAAGCAGGATTTTACGGAAAAAGAAAATTTTCAGGGTACTTGCAGAGAAAAAAGATGATGACATAAATAAACTCCTTCCAATCCTGATTAAGGATATTGAACCCGATATTGTTTACAAATCAATAATTCTTGCACGTAACCTTAAAGTTGAAACATGCCTTGAAATAATTACGGGATATTTGCTTTCTGATCAATATTATGCCTTTGCCTATGATGTACTAATAGACTTTGGTGATATTTCTATTTCATACCTTGATGAGCTATATTATGGCGACAATGTAAACCAAAAGGTTAAAATAAGGATTATTCGACTTTTAGGGGATATACGGTCTAACCTTGTTATATCCAGCCTGCTGGAAAAGCTTGATGATATTAATGCAACTATTAAAAAAGAAGTTATATTATCACTGCGAAAACATAACTTCAAAGCAACAAATGAAGATGCCAATATCATTATGAGGCAAATAATAAGGGCCGTAGAAATCTGTTCATGGAACATGTCTGTTCAGTTACAATTCAGAAAATTTGAGAAAAATGATTCCATTCTTTTTGCTTTAAACAAAGAATTGAATGAGAACTATTTATATATTTTTGGATTGCTAACATTGCTGTATGATCATAAAAAGCTCAATTATATTTACAATCAAATTGCTGAAGGTAATAGTGAAATATTAGCGTATGCAGTTGAAATGCTGGACTTCATTTTGGATGAAGATTTGAAAAATATCCTTTTTCCTTTATTTGAACACAGTTCTTATAATGTAAAAATTAACCAACTTCAATATTATTTCCCAATAGAACTCTCAAAAAAAGAAGCCAATCTAAAAAAAGTAATTAACCGGGAAAATAATTATTTATCAGTGTGGACGAAAACCTGTGCCATTTATTACTGCAATGAAAACACACAATTTCATCTAATAAATGAACTTATTTCATCTATGTTCCACCCAACAAGGATCATAAGGGAAACAGCCGCATACATTTTGTATAAACATCACAATGATCAGTTTAATTCAGCATATAAAAGGTTAAAAGCAGAATATGCTGCGGATATTGATTTATCAATGCAGTTTTTAAAGCTTTCCGAGGGACATTTAATTTACAACAGGGTATTATTTTTAAAAACACATTACGATGTGTTTAACGTAATACCTGATGATCAATTGGTTGAATTTGTTAGCGCTTTCCAACATTTTTATCTTGAGAAGGGTGAAACCTTCAATATACCCGATGAAGAACATGCACCATTAGTTTGGGTATTTAATGGCAAAATAAATATTAACACCAAACTATCTGTTATTTACCAATTGACCGAGGGTAATATCACCGACCTGACTGGTGTTCCATTTATTCAGAATATAACTGCCAAAGAAAACAGTATGTTGTATATACTTAACAAAACAAGATTAAATGAACTGTTGTTTGACAACAAAGAGCTATTAGAAGCAATTTTGCAATTTATGGATAAAAATAAGATCTTTAATGAAGAAGTGTTGAGAAGCCATTATGAAAATGTTTTGATTTAGGAGAAGGTTTATGAATTACGATTATGACATATTTATAAGTTTTGCACAGTCTGAAAATTCTGGAGTGGATATTGAATGGTCACTTAAATTTTGTAACCTGCTCGATAACCTCTTGAACAAAATGACCAATGAAAAGCCTGTAATAATTACAAGTGCCGACATTGAGGCAAGGGTAAATATGTTTCATGTCAGCAGACAAGAGATTTATGAAAAATCGGCAGTTTTTGTGATTATTCTTTCGGAAGAATCATTAAAAGATCCTGACTTTATTCAGGAATTAAACACCTTCTCTGAATATCTTGAATCGCATCAATTTGGCTTGATATCAAAAAGTTACAGAGTTTTTAAAATAATGAGTTCACCTGTATCTTTTGAAAAAATACCCGAATTTTTACGATATGAAACATCTTTCAATTTCTATGAAACTAATTTGCTTAATGGCAGGACCCAGCTATTTAACCTAACTTACGACTCGAAAAAGGATAATATTTTTTGGTCCAGGCTAGTAGATTTGGCTTATGAATCTGCTGAGATAACAAAACAACTTCGGGCAAATAACAAGATTGAAACAGACAAATCAAAAAAAACAATATACCTTGCTTCATGCACACCCGATCAGGAAGAAAGCCGGGACATTATAAAACGTGATTTAAAACAGCTTGGATATAATGTTTTACCAGATTTTGACCTCCCCGGGGATGGAGAAACATTTAAAGAAATCGTTGAAAATTTACTACATAATTCAAGTCATGCCATTCATATCCTTGGAGGCTATTATGGAAATTACCTGAATGAATTGCCTTATTCAGCCGTGGAATACCAAAATAAAATTACGACAAGTTATTTAAACTCCCTTGATGATAATACACAATTTGATAGAATTATATGGATTTCTTCCGATACCAAGATTATTGAACAAAAACAAAGATTATACATTGGAAGGATTAAACGGGACGAATCAATTAATAATTCAGAAATAATTGAATGCCCGCTTGAAGATATTAAATCAATCATCAACAATAAAATATCCCCTGTTCAAGACCAAACAGAAACTGGTTATGCGAAGCTATTATTTTTTCAATATCCCGACGGCAACAATGATGATATTAATAAAATAATTGATATTTTAAATCAATCTGATTCAGAAGTAATTACGTCTGAAATGCTTACACAGGATAATATTATGCAAGTATACTGGGACAATTTACTTAACTCAGATATTTTGATATTTTATTACAATGGAAATAAATTCTGGCTGGATTTTAAAATAAAAGATGCCTTAAAAATAAGAGGGTACAGCAAAGGACAAAAAGAGATGAAGGTATTGGTAATTTCAGAAAACGGTTCAGCCCCAACATATGATTTCATAAAAAACTATACCATTATAAATAATAAAGATTTACAAGACAGATTACCTGTTTACGTCTCATAATTATAGTATGGAAAAGAACTTAAATATAACTAACCAAAATAACTCACGACCTGACCAAAATAATGTTAAACTAAATCCGTTTCCCGGATTAAGGCCCTTTAGCATTGAAGAAAGCCATTTGTTTTTTGGACGTGAAAAACCTGCCAGGGAGGTACTATATAACTTAGTAAAATATAGGTTTTCAGCTGTTACCGGATCAAGTGGAAGCGGTAAGTCATCCTTAATCTACTGTGGGGTAATCCCCCTTCTTTACGGAGGGTTCATTACAGAAGCAGGAACAGCCTGGAAAGTAATAAAAACAAGACCAGGAAATAATCCTATTGGAAACCTCTCGAACGCTATTTACAATACGGAAAAAGATATACAGAAAGACAATGTCAGCAATTACAGTAAATCACTGATACAAGCTGTTTTACACAGAAATAGTTTTGGCTTGGTTGAATCGTTGAAACAACTTAAGCTAAATAAAAACGAAAATATCCTTGTTATTTTCGACCAATTTGAAGAATTATTCAGGTATAGCAGCAATATAATGGATCCGGAAGCACACAACGCTACCGAAGAATATATAAAACTCATTGTCAATGCTGTAAAACAAACAGAGCTTCCAATTTATGTAATAGTAACCATGCGCTCTGATTTTGTAGGTGAATGTACCCAATTTTACGACTTTACAGAACTTATTAATTCGAGCAATTATTTAATTCCCCGCATGACAAGGGAGGATTATAAACGGGCTATAGAAGGTCCAATATCCGTATCCGATGAAAAAATGAGTGCAGACTTATTACAATTGCTGCTAAATAATATTGATGATAAACCTGACCAATTGTCAATATTACAGCATGCGATGATGCGTATGTGGGA
>JBNLCS010000187.1:0-4033 GCA_050303935.1 Bacteroidales bacterium | reverse complement strand
GGCAATTGCAGTGTACGTTTGTGTATATATACTTCCATCTGTACATCGTGCTACAGTACTTCCTTTCCCTTTCTGGTATGTGTCGCTTTTTAAGAACTCTTCCCACATGGTTGATAGAAACACCATGTGTACGGAATGCCCTAAATATTCCTGTGTGATTTGTAATTCAGGCATGACTGATGTTTGTTTCATTGCACCGAAAAGGGGACTAAAAGGTTCACGGGGCATAAAATCAATCGGGCCATTCTTGGTTTGGATAATTACGTTGTCACGGAATTTACCATCAAGGGGCATAAATTCGTTATATGCCTGTTTTGCCCTGTCTTCATCGGATGTTTTATAAACAAAAGCACGCCACATAACAATCCCTCCAAATGGTTTTAATGCATCGGCAAGCATATTTGCACCATCAGCGTGTGTACGCCCAAAATCTTGGGGGCCGGGTTGTCCTTCACTATTTGCTTTTACAAGAAAACCTCCAAAATCGGGAATTATACTATAAATTTCTTTGACTTTCGCATTCCACCATTTAACTACGTCCGGATTTAAGGGATCTGACGTTTCTAATCCACCAATCAAAGCCGGTGATGAAAACTTTATAGATAAAAAAGTTTTTATTCCATACGGACGGAGTACATCTGCAATATCTTTAACCCTTCTAAGAATTTCCTTGGTTAACATTTTTTGATTTGCATTCACATTGTTTAAAACGGCACCATTAATTCCTATTGATGCATTGGCACGGGCATATTCTTTCCAAAGCGCTTTGTCTTTTTCGGTAGCTACCAAAGCATCATCTCCATTTCTCCAAAAAATGGATCTTCCGGCATAGCCACGTTCTATTGAACCGTTCAGATTGTCCCAATGATTTAAAAGACGTAGCTTGTATGAAGGATTAAATGTTTCTTCAATAACCGTTCCTCCGGTTTGTTGAATACGTAGCATGTGGTATACTCCATATAAAATGCCGGTTTCGGTATTGGCTTGTATTTGGTTTGCACTCAATTTAAATCCATCTTCTTTTATGCCATTGGTTGTTTTAATGATAAATTCAACAGATGCTCCGTTTTTTCCCTGCCAACCATTTTGCAATTCCATTTTTGCAATATCCAGGGTAGGGGAACTTTTTTTTGAAATAATTTGAACTGTTTCTGTACTTTTTTCCCTAAGCCAGAGTTGATGGCCGTCTTCAGCATTCAATGAAATGGTTATACAGAATAGTAGTGTGTGTAGTAATGTTTTAATTTTCATCTGTTTATTTTTTAATGAAATTAAAATTTGGTTTTGAATTTTTAGAATATGAGGTTGTCTAAAAAGTCTTTGCGAACCTCTGTGTCTTCTTTTTGTCACTTTGCGTAATAATTGTAAGTAGCTGTTACGCAGAGATTCACAAAGAAGTCGCAAAGGTTGCGCAAAGTAATAATATGACGAATTTTCATTAATTCTTAACTTTTTAGACACCCTCTGTAAAAAAGTATTTTTTAATGCTATAGCATAAATCTTTTATTAAATGGTTTGAGAAAGTGCTGTATAAATAATATTTAGGTTCTTCATAATTTACTGTAAAGAGCCATTACTTTATACCACTATTCTCAATACGGAAATAATCGAATGAAACATCAAATGGAGAATCCGGTTTTGTAGTATCAGAATTGAACCAAAATGTGCTTTTCATATACTGCGTTACTATTCCGTCACAAACTAATAATCCTGCTTTGATGTCCTTTAAAAGAATATCAGCGGTTCCCAGCATTTTAAATGAAGTGCCATCTAATGAATAGGATGCCGTGTAAATACTCCCTTTCTTTTCTAATTTCAGGATTAATGAATTGTTATCAGTAATTTCTTCCCTTAGGTTTAATGAAGCCAATGATTTTGTAATACCATTTTCTTCCATGATAAGATCAATTGTTCCCGGTTGTACTTCCCTTACCCTGGTTGTTTTAATTACTGCCCTAAACATTAATTTTACAAAATTCTCATCATTTTCATAAGCAACAATACCGGCATTTTCAGGCTGAGAGGGTGATCTTGAACAAACCAGTTTTGTTTCAATGGTCCAATCGTTATTTGCACTTTGTAACAGCATATTTTTAGCATTGTTGGTACCTTCCGATATATCCCCAACTTCGCTGGTAAGGGTGAGTGAACCTTCTTTCTTAGAAAGACTGTGGGTTGCAGGGTTTTCCCTTATCCATTCCCATTGTTCTCCAAGTATGTTACCATTAAATTCATCACTAACTGATTTTACATCAAAATAGATGTAATACGAATTTTTTTCAAGGGTAATATTGTCAATGAAATTAATTACAGATGTTCCTGGTACCCCTTTGGCTTGCTCAATGTCCACCGTGATATCTTTACCTTCAGCGGATGCTTTAACTGTTGGGGTTTTCTTGGTATTTTTCAGAAGATAACTGTAAGCTTTCACATCTTTATCAAAACCTGTTATGCTTTTTCCATTTACTGTAATCGATTTTGGGTTCAGGTCAGGCATAACCTTAATTGGATAACTATTTGAAACAGTTTTGCCGTCCACGGTAACATATGCATATATTGACGCAACTCCAACTCCTGTAGCAGTCACTTTACCGTTTTCATCAACACTGGCAACTGACGGGTTGTTACTTTTATAGCTAATGTTGGCCTTTTTGATATCATAAAAGCTATCGTCAGACATGGCGGCTGTTACACTTGTTTGAACCGTATTGCCAGGCCTTAGTACTATTTTCTTGCTTTCAGCGACAACCGTTGTTAATACAGGTTTGTAAGCACCTTTCATTGTAGCCACAACTTCCCCTTTGATATCTCTTGAAGACGCACCTATTTCAAAAACATATTTACCTTGATCGAAGGTAATCCTATTATTTCTGGTGTCCCAAAACCATAAATCTTCACAGTCAATGTCTATAGAAACGGTTTTTGTCTGGCCTTTAGGTATGGTTACCCTTTTAAACCCTTTTAACCTTTTAATGGGTCTTTGCAGCGATGCCGGGCTATCCGGTGTTTTTACATATATTTGTACAACTTCATCCCCGTCAATATTTCCGGTGTTTGTCACATCCACGCTAACTGTGATCTTATCATTTGGGGCAATGTTGGTTTTACTGATAGCGAAGTTGCTGTATTCAAAAGTAGTATATGACAATCCGAACCCGAATTCATAAGAAACATCTTTATCGAAGTACCAGTAAGTCCTTCCATTTTCACCATTTTCACCTCTTAACGTATAATCATTGAACTCGGGAAGGTCATTCAGTGATTTATGCCAGGTAACATTTAGTTTTCCACCCGGGTTTACGTCTCCAAATAATATTTTGGCCATGGCGGTACCTTGTGCCTGTCCGTTGTAACCAGTCCAAACAATTCCGGCAATATTTGGCAGGTTTTTAAATTGTTCCACTTCAACCATGCCCATTGTCTGCATTACTACAATAGTATTTGGGTTAACAGCAGCAACTGATTTGATCAGTTCATTCTGGTTCCCTGGTAATGTTATTGAAAACCTGTCAGATTCTTCTCTTCCGGTTGATTGGTCGGTACCCACAAAGATAACTGCAACATCTGCAGATGCGGCCATATCAAGGGTTTCTTTATCTGTACCCTGGGCTTCCGGTTCATGATAAACAAGTACAAGGGTTTGTGGCCCGGTAATGCCTAATGTTTTAATTTTTACAGGAATATTGCTTGGTCTTCCAAATCGTCTGTTTCCTCCTTGCTGATTGTTCTCAATCTTTTTTGAAGCAAGTACGTTACCGGTTGAAGACCCAACCCTTATTTCCAATAATCCACCATCACCGGATACGGTCATGTTCAACCTTATGGAATCCACATTTGTAATATCCACATTATTATACAAAGTCCAGTCGCCATCTTTGATTCCTCTAACAGATGTTTGGCCCCATCTTGCAGAAGTAATCAATCCTTTCGAGGAAGCATCGAATTTTGTAGCATCATATTCTTGTATTGTTCCATCTGTAGTTACTGTTGAAAAACCAACCATTGTAAAAAAGTCTGTTTTTCTGTCAGTATT
>JBNLCS010000186.1:0-2805 GCA_050303935.1 Bacteroidales bacterium | reverse complement strand
ATATAAAAACAATATATCTGGCGTTATTTACTCTGTGTGTTTTTACAGGTAATTTAAATGCCCAAAGTGCTGTAAAATACTATAGTCAGTTAACTTCCAACGCTGTAGCTTCCGGTAATGAAATAATTTTATCTCCGGGCTTTTCAACCAACGGGTTTACTTTTTCAACCCAACTTGCAGAAACATATACCGAAGCCTATGAAAGCCCGGTTCCCAGTAGTGATAAAAATTACATTTGGACAAAAGGTTATACCTACCCAACAACAACTTCGAGTGCAATCCAGGTAGGGGATATAATGAATGATATCCAATATTTTGATGGCCTGGGCCGGATAATTCAAAATGTATCACATAAAGCAAGCCCTTGGGGGAAAGATATTGTGCAGCATATTGAATATGATGGATTTGGCAGGCGAAAAAAAGATTACTTGCCAGTGGCCGTGCTGGATGATAAAGGGAAATTTATTACAATAGGGGAAAGCGGTGATTATAGCCTGCTCAATAAATTTTACAATGGCGTTTTGTTCCCGGATGCCGAAGGGTATACCTATGCAGAAAAGGTATTTGACAATTCCCCGTTGGACAGGGTGTTAGAGCAAGGGGTAACAGGGCTTGACTGGCAGCCTGATAATGAAATAGAAAGGCCCGGGATAACGCGGGACGGTCATACAGTAAAATTCGAGTATTCAACCAATACACCTGACGAAACCATAAAAGGATGGCATGTGAATGATAATTACAGTTTCAATAGTATATACAATTTCAGCCAATTTACGTATTACTACAACACGTTGTACAAAACAATCACATATGACGAAGATGATAAAGAGGTTGCTGAATATACAGATAAACAGGGAAGGGTTGTTATGAAAGAATCCGGTGGAGATGCCCGCACATACTATATTTACGATGATTTTGGTTTGCTGCGCTGCGTGGTACCCCCGTTGGCCAATGGTTCAGTAAGCACTACTACACGCGATCTCTGTTATTTCTACGAGTACGATGAAAGAAAACGTATGATCAAAAAACAAATACCAGGGGCCGAACCGGTATACATGGTCTATGATGAGCGTGACCGTTTGGTTGCCACCCAGGATGGCAACCAGCGCGACCCGAACGGGGATGGTAATTCCAGCGACAATCTCTGGTACTATATCAAATACGATATTTATAACCGGCCTGTTATGACAGGTTTATATACTGACAGCAGGAGCCAGACCGACCTGCAAACATATGTGAATACATTTACCGGGGGGAATTTATATGAAGTTAAGGGGTATGCTACCGGTGCCAGGTTATTTTATACAAGCAGCAGAAGTTTTCCCATATCGCCACCGGATTCTAAGGTTTTGACCCTTACCATGTATGATAATTATGATTTTCTTAACCGTAACCTTCTTCTGTATTATACATCAACAGTACCCGGGTATGATGGGGCAATATTTGATTGCCAAAACGAAACAATATATAACGAAGCGGTGAACACCTCAGTAAAGGGGCAGGTCACGGCTACCCTGTCACGTATTATTGAAGATAGTTATGATGGCGATAATTCAAACTGGATATTGGCTGTGAATTATTATAACAAAACATATCGGGTGATAAAAACAGTAAGCAATAATTATTTAGGATATGCTGATGAAACCACTTATCAGTATAACTTTATTGGCAACCTGTTAAAAACGGTTTCAACAAACACCTATTACGATGATGGGTTAAACGCCGTAAATACAATAGAAGTGACACACAACTTTACGTATGACCATGCGGGACGATTAATAAGCGAAACACAGCAAATAACCGGGGACAACACCAATGGCAGTGTTACAATAAACGAAAACAAATACAATGAGATAGGACAGTTAACTACGAAAAAACTGCATGATAACATACAGGATATTGATTACAAATACAACATCAGGGGCTGGCTATCCGGGATCAATGACCCTTCAAACCTTGGAAATGATTTATTTGGGATGGAATTGTCTTATAACAGTAGCGATTTGCCAATTGCACCTCTATATAACGGAAATATTTCCGGTATTTCCTGGAATAATACGCACCTGGATCAACAAAAGAGCTATACCTTTGGGTATGATAACAAAAACCGTCTTTTGTCCGCTTATTCCAGGGTATATATCGGTTCAACATGGTCTTCAACCAGCCTGTATGGTGTATCAAATATTACCTATGATTTAAATGGCAATATAAAAACACTCCAGAGATACGGTCCCAATCCTTCTGGGCCTATGGACAACCTGACCTATCATTACGATAATTCCGAAAATTCAAACCGGCTTAAGTCAGTAAGTGATGCCCAAGACACGTATGCCAAACTGGCAGGTTTTGTTGACGGGGCAAGCCTGACAACAGAATATTATTATGACAAAAACGGCAATATGGTACAGGATGAGAATAAAGGTATCCAAATTAACTATAATATTTTGAACTTACCCTATTACGTAGCAAAAGATGGCAGCTCAACATATACAAGAATGGTATATGATGCTACCGGAAGGTTGTTATTACGAGGCGATGAATATGACAATGGGTATTGCAATAATACTATTTATTTAGGAAACCTGGTGGTACAAGATCAATCACCAAATGGAGTACGTTTTAAATATCTGTTAACCTCGGAAGGCCGGGTAACCAAAGAAACGGGAGGGTACACCTATGAATACCATATAAAAGACCACCTGGGCAATACACGGGTTGTTTTTGAGGCCATTGCCGGCACGGCAGTTGAGAAGCAATTTAATGATTATTACCCGTTTGGTATGAAACATTACGACAACACAATAT
>JBNLCS010000185.1:0-4362 GCA_050303935.1 Bacteroidales bacterium | reverse complement strand
ATATGGCCATAACGAAGGTGACGAACCCCGTTTTACCCAACCCACATTGTATAAACAAATTGCAAAACATCCAAGCCCCAGGGAGATATATAGTAAAAAACTCATTGATCAAAAAATATTTACCCAGGAAGAGGTTAAACAATACGAAAATGATTTTAACAATATCCTTGAAGAAAAATTCGCAAAATCAAAAGAAATTGACAAGGTAAAAATTAAACAGTTTCTTATTGAAGATTGGCATGATTATGAATATGCAGAACGTGAATTTTTTGAACAACATACAAAAACGGGGGTAGAAAAAAGTAAGTTAGTAGATCTTGCCACTAAAATGAACACCCTTCCTTCAGAATATAATTTCTTTAGTAAGATAAAAAAACTGGCTGCAGATCGGCAAAAAATGATTGAAGAAAACAGGGTTGATTGGGCTCTGGGTGAATTATTGGCTTATGCTTCGTTAATAACAGAAAACATACCAGTTCGCATTAGCGGACAAGACAGCTTGCGAGGAACCTTCTCGCACCGCCATGCCGGTCATGTAATTGAAAGTTCTGATCAAAAATATATTCCGTTGCACCATATAGCTCCTGATCAGGCCAAATTTGATGTTTACAATTCTTTATTATCAGAATATGGAGTATTAGGATTTGAATATGGGTACGCCCTTGCCACACCGAATGGATTAACCGTGTGGGAGGCTCAATTTGGGGATTTCTTTAATGTTGCACAGGTCATTATTGATCAATATATAACATCGGCAGAAGAAAAGTGGGGACTCATGAATGGCTTGGTGCTATATCTGCCACATGGATACGAAGGCCAGGGGCCTGAACATTCAAGCGCCAGAATAGAACGATTTCTGGCATCGTGTGCAAGAAACAATATGCAGGTTACCAATTGCACCACCCCGGCTAATTTATTTCATTTACTGCGAAAACATATTCATAGTAACTTCAGGGTGCCCCTAATTATTTTCACTCCCAAAAGCTTGCTAAGGCATCCAAAATGTATTTCCACATTGGATGAACTCGATAAAGGAGAGTTTCTTGAAGTGATAGATGATAATAACGTTGATATAGATAATGTTACCCGTGTAGTTTTTTGTTCAGGAAAAATTTATTATGATTTACTTGCCAGAAAAGAAGAATTGGATGCTAGAGAAGTTGCACTTGTTAGGTTGGAACAATTGCACCCTTTTCCGGAAAGCCATGTAAAAAAGGTTTTAAAAAAGTACAAAAACAACTTATTAACACTATGGGTGCAGGAAGAGCCGGAAAATATGGGTGCATGGAGGCATATCAGGGATATGTTTAAAGAAACTGAAATATTACCGATTACACGACTAGCAAGTGCCAGCCCTGCCACTGGTTTAAGCAAGATACACCAATTACAGCAGGAAGAAATAATAAGAAAGGTATTCAGAAAATGTGATTGTGAAAAACTTAATAACTATTGCAGTCTGCAATGTCTAATTGGGGCATCAAGGGAAGAAATACTCAAACAACATCAATATTTTGAAAAAGTAAACCTGTAAAAAAAACCAAATGATCGTAGAAATTAGGATACCAAGCCCCGGAGAATCAATTACTGAAGTTGAACTTGCCAGTTGGTTGGTTGAAGATGGAGACCAAGTGGGAAAAGACCAGGAAATAGGGGAAATAGAATCGGACAAAGCCACTTTACCCCTGATCTCACAGGCAAATGGTAAAATAAAAATTAAAGTTGAAGAAGGGCAAACCGTTAAAGTAGGGGATGTTGTTGGTGAGGTGGATACTGATGCCAAGGGCAAAAAAACAGATAAAACACAAGTAAACGAAACAAAAAAAGAACAACAGCAACCAATGAAGGAAGAAAAGGATAAAGAAAATGAACAAGCAAAAGTCGTATCTTCCGTAAACGAAACATCAAAAACCCAACCCACTGCAGGGAACAAACATGAAAAAGTAAAAGTGTCACCATTGGCTTCAAAACTGATGGAAGAAAATGACCTAAATGTAGAAGATATCATAAATGGATTAAAACGTATTTCAACAAAAGAGGTAAATGCTGTATTAAAGAATGGTGCTGAGACCATGCTTTCTTTTAAAACGAAGGAAGTGTCCCGTGAGATTAAACGTCAACCCATGTCTTCCCTTCGTAAAAAACTAAGCCAGCGTTTGGTCGCTGTGAAAAATGACACAGCCATGTTAACCACATTTAACGAAGTTAACATGAAAAATGTAATAGAATTAAGAAAAAAATACCAAAAAGCATTTATTGAGAAACATGACATTAAACTGGGATACATGTCGTTTTTCACAAAAGCTGTTGTAGAAGCTTTAAAACAATTTCCAAAGGTAAATTCCCAAATTAATGGAAATGACATTGTAACCCCGGAATATTACGATATTGGTATCGCCGTGCAAACTGATAAAGGTTTAATGGTACCAATTGTACGAAACGCCGAAACTTTGGGACTTGCTCAAATAGAAAAACAGATTGCAGACTTAGCAAAAAAAGCCAGATCGTTCCGGTTAAGCATTGAAGAAATGAGTGGCGGTACCTTTACAATAACCAATGGAGGAATTTTTGGCTCACTTTTGTCAACTCCTATAATTAACCCTCCACAATCTGCTATCCTTGGAATGCATAACATAGCTGAAAGACCGGTTGCTGTAAATGGTAAAGTAGAAATTCACCCAATGATGTATGTTGCTTTATCGTATGACCATAGAATCATTGATGGCAAAGATTCCGTTTCATTCCTTGTTAAGATCAAAGAATTAATTGAGTTACCTCAAAAAATGTTATTTGGAGACAAAGACCCTGATAAAATACTGTTGGATTTATAATATAAAAAAGCAATTATTCCCTTTCTTCAAAAATTCTTTTTAAAGACTTGTTTTTAAATGTATACATTTCAGCATCTTTATTCATAAGACGTATAAACAAATTTAACCCGTAATATCCTATTATTAAGGTGAGATAAACAATTAATAAAATCTCAAAAATTTTCACACGAATAAAATTTAATTAAACATCTGTTTTATAATAAAATACATAAAAATATTTAGCATTTGTAATCGCTGATCGTGGAACTTCCATGTTTTACTCATGTCTTTGTTGAAAAGTTCAGAGCATGAATGTTTCATTTGCAAATGATTTTAGGGTTTTATAATACCGATTTATACTTTGTTTAAAATATCTGCAACGTTTGTTTTTGCAATTATTTCATCCACTGTCATGAACTCGTTTGGCATTACAAAATCAGGACAAAATCCAATTTCTTCTTCTACTTTATACCTTTTACAAGTGCTATATTTACCCTTTCCATTTATACAATAAAGGTTTTTATAGGCTTCTTCCGTTTCCTGATTTTTCAGCAATTTATTATTATAAATCGGGCAATTAGCAGACTTGGGGCATATAAACTGGTTCATTGTAAGGTTCAATTTTATTTAAGTAAAGTTGTTATATAAAAAATTTACGTTTGATAAACAAAAATGTTTCAGAAGTAAGTGAGCATATAAAAATATTGTTATGCAATTGAAATTATAGCAGTTTGTATAATCATAACTATATTATTAAAAATGTTTTCTTAAATTTATAATATATACAGGTTTGGATATAAGTAAACCATTTTAAAACTTACAAATTGTTAATAAACCGATATTTAAAACATGTTACTTTATCCTACCTTTATGGTGTTTTCCATAAATATCTTGGTAATTAATGGAAATAGTATTTAAATTAAAAACAATAGAAGACGTATTACCGTATTAATGCGAAAAGATTAGACGTGTTGTATTAATGAATAAAGTGAAGTACTTTAAATACATATTTATAACATTATTATTTATATTTTGTAACGTAGAATCCCAGCAATTACCCATCTATAGCCAATATATGATGAACCGGTTTTTAATAAACCCGGCTATGGCAGGTGCTGAGGGATATACAGCGTTCAACCTTACTATTAGGGAACAATGGCTCGGACTTGAAAACGCACCGCGTACTCAGGCCCTAAGCGGACAAACCAGGCTTATTAAAAACAGTCATATTTCCAGAAGATCTTCAGTAAGAAAAAGGAGAAGAAGAAGTTCAAAAGGGGGAAATGTTGGTGTTGGCGGTTACATGTATAATGATGTAAGCGGTATAATCCGAAGAACAGGGGCACAGCTAACATATGCATATCACCTGAATACACGTACATCACAATTGTCTTTCGGTTTATCAGCTTCCGGGTTTCAATTCAAGATAAATGAGGAAAAGTTGGTACTGGTTGATGAATATGATGATCTTATCTTCACAACAAAGAAGTCATTATTCGTGCCCGATGCCAATTTTGGTTTTTATTTTGTGAATCAGAAATTTGATGTAGGATTT
>JBNLCS010000184.1:0-7184 GCA_050303935.1 Bacteroidales bacterium | reverse complement strand
GAAGAATTGATTCAGCTACTTGCCGGCTCGCAACCTCAAATTTTGTTAGCTACTGCAAATTTGGCTGGAAATACGATTGAGGAAAAATTACATGGGCATGCTTGTGTTACCAGGGTTGAATTATATGAAACCGGCAAACCTGATTATATGGATAAAGAAATATTAAACCGAATAATATATGACAATTATGAAATTATTTTCTTTTATAGTCCCTCGGCATTTAATAATTTTTATACCATTATAAGTGAAATAGTTGATATAAAGCAACTTAGGGTGGCATGCATAGGCCCTACAACTAAAAAGGCTTGTGTAAATAAAGGAATAACTCCTATATTTATGGCTGAAAAACCAGATAGTACAAGTTTAATTAAAGCAACGACAAACTATCTGATGAATAAACATTAATTAATTAAATATGGCATTTCCACAAACACGTCTCAGACGTTTAAGAAAAAATGAAGTGATCAGGAATTTGGTACGTGAAACGGTGTTGACCAAACATGATCTTGTAATGCCTTTATTTGTGAGACCGGGAAAGGGCGTGAAAAAGGAAATTAGTTCTATGCAGGGCAACTACCAGCAATCTGTGGATATGTTGGTTGAAAATTGTAAAGAATTGTTTCATAATGGGGTGCAGTCTGTATTGTTGTTTGGTATCCCCGAAGAGAAAGATGAAACAGGGGATGTAGCATGCTCTGAAAATGGAATTGTTCAGCAGGCTGTAAAGGCAATTAAAAATGCTGTTCCGGAACTTTGCGTTATTGCCGATATATGTAACTGTGAATATACAACACACGGCCATTGTGGGACCATTGTTAATGGTGATGTTGAAAACGACCTTACGTTGAAAACATTGGCGAATCAATCCGTATCTTTGGCCAAAGCAGGAGTCGATATGGTTGCCCCAAGTGATATGATGGATGGCCGGGTTGGTGCTATCAGGAGGGCACTCGATGAAAATGGTTTTTACAATACCCCGATCATGTCATATTCAGTAAAATATGCTTCGGCATTTTATGGACCTTTCCGGGATGCTGCGGAAAGTGCCCCGCAGTTCGGTGATCGCAGAACATATCAAATGGATGCAGCTAACTCGAGGGAAGCAATACGTGAGGCAGAACAAGACATTATAGAAGGTGCCGATATACTGATGGTGAAGCCGGCCCTTAGCTATCTCGATATTATTCAAAAAATAAGAAGTGAGTTCAATTTACCGGTTGCAGCATATAATGTGAGTGGTGAATTTTCAATGGTGAAAGCTGCTGCCAATAATGGCTGGATAGATGAAAAACGGATCGTTAGGGAAATATTGACATCGATGAAAAGGGCAGGGGCTGACATAATTATTAGCTACCATACACAGGACATTATTCGTGAACTATAGAAATCTAATAAAATGAATTTTTCAAAAAGTATTGAAGCCTTTAAAAAAGCCGAAATGAGCATACCCGGAGGTGTAAATTCCCCGGTGAGGGCATTTAAGAGCGTTAAAAATGATCCCGTATTTATTGCATCGGCAAATGGTGCTAAACTATATGATATTGATGGAAATGAATACATTGATTATGTTGGGTCGTGGGGACCAATGATATTAGGGCATGCGCACCCGGATGTAATTGATGCTTTGAATAAAACTGCCAGAAACGGAACAAGTTTTGGGGCCCCAACTTTACTAGAAACAGAAATTGCAGAAACCATTAAACAAATGGTACCTTCTGTGGATTTAGTAAGGATGGTGAATTCGGGGACTGAAGCTACCATGAGCGCTTTACGACTGGCAAGAGGGTATACCGGTAAAAATCTGGTTATGAAATTTGAAGGTTGTTATCATGGCCATGGTGACAGCTTTTTAATAAAGGCGGGAAGTGGTGCATTAACACTTGGTACACCTAATTCACCTGGTGTAACTGAAGGAACGGCAAAAGATACAGTACTTGCTAAATACAATGATATCGGATCTGTTTCAAATATATTTGAGAAAAAAGGAGATGACATTGCCGCAGTAATATTAGAACCAGTTGCGGGCAATATGGGAGTGGTTAAACCATCAAAAGAATTTATTGCCGAATTAAAAAACTTGTGTAACAAATATGGAAGCCTCCTTATTTTTGATGAAGTGATGACTGGGTTCAGGGTATCACCTGGTGGGGCTCAAGAATTATTTGATATTCAACCTGATCTCAGCACTTTTGGTAAAATAATTGGTGGTGGGTTACCCGTTGGTGCATACGGGGGCAGAAAAGAAATTATGGAGAAGCTTGCCCCTGAAGGACCGGTTTATCAGGCAGGTACGCTTTCAGGTAACCCTATGGCAATGTCGGCAGGCTTAATAACATTGAGATTGTTGAAAAATTCTACAGAATTTTATGATAAATTGGAAAAAAATTCTGCCCGTTTGGAAGAAGGGATTAAAAATAATATTAAACAAACAGGGGTACAGGCTGTTTTAAACCGGGTAGGGTCTATGTTTACACTGTTTTTCACTGAGAAAGAAAAAGTGGAGAATTTTGATGATGTGATGACCTGTAATACGGATATATTTGCTGAATATTTCAACATATGTTTGAATGCGGGTATTTATATTGCCCCTTCTCAATACGAGGCAGCTTTTGTGTCAGCAGCACATTCTGAAAATGATATCGAGTTAACGATAGAAAAAAATTTTGATGCATTAAAAAAGTTAAAACGATAGAAAAGGTATGGAAAAACCTATATTACTGAAAACTTTACATGGAGAACCAACAGATCGTCCACCTTTTTGGTTTATGAGGCAGGCAGGCAGGGTTTTGCCTTCCTATTTAAAACTTAAAGAAGGATATTCTTTCTGGCAGATGATGAAAGACCCTGAACTAGGGGCAAAAGTAACATTGCTACCTGTTGATGATTTGGGTGTAGATGCCGCAATATTGTTTTCAGATATACTTGTTATACCATATGCTATGGGAATGGGGCTTGAGTTTACTGATACTGGCCCAGTTTTTGAAAAAGCACTTGTTGAGAGGTCAGACCCCATTCAGGATTTGAAACCTGACCCCGCAAGGTTGGAGTATATTTACGATGTGATTGATGCAATAAATAAAACTAAACCAAAACATATTCCATTAATTGGTTTTTGCGGCGGGCCTTTTACCGTATTGTGTTATATGCTTGAGGGACTTGGAAGAAGAGCTGAATTTCCTGAGGCCATCAAATTTATTTATCAAAATAAAAATACAACACGAAAGTTAGTCGATCTAATCACTGAATTATCGGTTGAATATGCTAAAGGTCAGGTTAAACATGGTATTGATGTGTTTCAGTTATTTGAAACGCATGGTGGCCTTATTCCAAATGATCTGTATTTGGAATTATTTATGCCGGCAGTTAAAAAAATTACAACAGTATTACGCGGTTTAAATACGCCATGTATTTATTTCCCTAAAGGCTTAGGATTTGGAATAAAAAAAGTTACACCGGATGATTGCGACTTTTTAAGTATTGACTGGCACATCCCCATTGATGTTGCCAGGGAAAATGTTCACAAAGAGATAGGGTTACAAGGAAACCTTGATCCTCGGTTATTATTTGGAGATCGAAAACAAATTGAATCCAACCTTAAAAAATATTTGGATTTCGGTAAAAAGAACCAGGATTGGATATTTAATCTTGGGCATGGTTTTATTCCCGGAATTCCTTATGAAAATGCTAAATTTTTAGCTGATTGGATTAAAGAAGCAAACTGGAGCCGATAGTTAATAATGAATAAGATAGTAGTATTCAGGATTTTTGCATCTTCTATATCATTAGTGGGGCTGTGGATTCTCGTTAACGTGGTGTACGAATATTTTACGGGCACATTGTCATCTGAAATTGAAATAGATTGGTCAAAAATTAATCACAAAAATCTTGTTGCCCTATTACTTGCTTTACCAATCCCTCTTCATGTGATATCTATAGGCCTAATTATTCAAAAAAAATGGTTGTACCCGAAAATAAGGAAAGTGGCGTGGATTGCTATCACAGCTTCGGGGATATGGTTAGGTATGGCTTTGTTGGTTAAATTAATGTTTTAGCACCAAATTTTGTTTAACGAAAACACCCTAAAGCTACAATCAATCATAAATAATACACAAATTATTGGTACAAATAAAAACCCGGTGTATAATTAAACACACCGGGCTTCGAAAAATATGTTTTATTTTTATTTAGCCGGATTTGGATGCGCTATTTTTTTAGCATATTCATCAAAGTTAAAACCTTTAAAAGTAGGGCTTTCTTCATTATGACATTGTTTACATAGTTTTTCATCGGGTATAATCAATCCATTCTCAATTGATTTTTCCCTACTTTTCATAACAGCCATTGATTTATACTTACTACCAGCTCCATGACATGACTCACAGGATACGCCTTCATCCTGGGTGATAGTCAGGTGTAAATTCTTGTCAGTATGTCCTGTTGTGGCATGACATTTTACACATGCTTCGGCTTTTGAAGGATCATCAATACCCTTTTTCTTAGCAATTTCTTTAGCTTTGTCACTTTTTAATGTTTCCATTGCTTTAGCGTGAGGTCCTTCTGACCAAATTGTGTATTGCTTTCCTGTAGTAGGCTTATTATGACACATTTTACATTTCATTGCCCCGATATATTCAGGTTCCTGCGCATTGATTGCTGTGGTTGCAAAAAAAGCCAGAATAATTACCAAAATTGAATTTAATTTAGACATAACCTTTTCCCTTTTTTTGTTAATATAAAGTAGATTCATTTAATTTTAATAAACTAATTTAGTACATTTTTTATACTTAACAATTTCCTTGTTAACAAAAAATCAATCTTCATTATTGAGTGAATCAAAAGCCATGCCAAATTATTTGTTTAAATAATTGATAATAAATTGATTTTTGTAGAAAAAATCAACATCAGTTTAAATCAAATCATATAAATTTTCAAGTAATTTAAAACCATTATAAATAAAGAAGTTGCAATGTGTTTTGAAGTAAAAAATTTTAAAAAATCGGATGAAAATATTCCATATACGATTTGAAAAATCTTTAATTTAATCTCATTCTAAATGAGGTTTAAAAAGGTATATGTGGAAATGATTCTTGAACGGAGTATTGTTTAAAAATTAAACACATATCATAAGTATCATAAATACAGTAGTATAACCATATAAATAATTAATACATAAAAGATATTATAGCGATATATATCGAATAATACGATTATGAATATCGTGTATTGTATTGATATATCACGAGAATATATTGAGTTATATCAACAGGTCTTTTTGATTACATAAACCCAATGTTTTGTAATATTAAACCATGAAAGAATTAGTAAATTATTACATCGTTTTTTAAAGTTTGAAGGAAGGATGAAATAATTAAACTTATTAAAACAGAATATTAACAATTTAAACTTTTTATACAATGAAAATAAGGAATCTGTTTTTTTACGTAATCGGAGCTGCAACATTGATGTTTACAACACAATGTGAAGGCCCCGCAGGAGAAGATGGTCATGTAACTTGCCTCAAGTGTCATTCTGAGGATCAAATACTTACAGTGCAAGTTCAGTTTAAACAATCTCAGCACAAGAGTGGGGAAATCGCTGTTGCATATGCAGGTGGTAGGGAAAGTTGTGCACGTTGCCATTCGCATGAAGGCTTTTTAAATTATGCTTTTACCGGAGAAGTTGATGGTGATGTAAGTGGCCCACAAGCTTGGGAATGTTCAACTTGTCATAAAATTCATGAAACGTTTGAAGAATCATTCGAAGGTCCTGAATATACCCTCAGACTAGCAGACCCTGTAGCATTTATATTTGATACAGCAGTTGTAGCTGATCTTGGTACAGGAAATTTATGTGCAAATTGTCACCAATCAAGAAGGGCAGAGCCAAATATTGATGCTCCTGGTGCAAAATATGAAATCACAAGTACACATTATGGCCCACACCATGGAGCGCAAGCAAACGTAGTATGGGGAGCAGGTTTTGCCGAACTTGGAAGCGGATATGCTGAACCAGGTTCACACCCACATGCCGGAGCTGGTTGTACAGGATGTCATATGGGAAGCTATGGTGAAAATGAAGAAGAAGGTTTCTTAGGTGGACACACATTCAAACCTGTAACATGTAATGAATGCCACTCTTCTGCTGATGCTAATTATGATTTTGCTGGCGTTCAGGAAGAAGTTGAAGGACTTTTAGTAGAATTAAGAGACCTATTATTAGACCAAGGAGTTTTGGCAGCTGACACAGCTGATGACGAAAGCGTTTCTTATCACCCTGTTACTGCAGAATTTGATATGGCTCAGGTTCAGGCATTCTTCAACTGGGTTGGATTAGAAGAAGATCGTAGTAAGGGTGCACACAATCCTAAATATGTGAAAACTTTATTGGAAAATACAATTGCTGAAATTGAATAAGTAAAAATTTCAATATATAAAAAAAGGAGTTGTTTTAAACAACTCCTTTTTTTATATCTAAAAATAAGTTGAAGAATATTTAAACTAGTTTTAAATTATGTTAAAACTTTATTATTATTGAATTAGCAATATAAAATCCATATATTTATCACAAATAATTAATCTAAAAAAGTAATGAAAATGCATCGAACTTTTAAATTTCTTTTATGTGGGATTTTTGGAGTTTATCTGCTTTCAGGATGTACCAAAGATACCATTGTGCCCATAGATATAGAAGACAAAGTTTTTTCATTCACCGAGGACATAGAACCGCTTTTAAGTAAGGATTGTTCGGCTTCATCATGTCATGGAGGAAGTGTAGAGCCCGGCTTGAATATGAATGCCTATGAAAATTTGTTAAATGGGGGGTACATTGTAACAAATCCTGATAAAGCGGAGGACAGCAAACTTTACAAAAAGCTGAACGGAACTCATGATGATGGAAGAATTTCAGGTTTAACAAAACGTTCCCTCGAATTATGGATGGAACAAGGGGCTGAAAACAATTAACTTTACGTTGAACATTTCTAAAATTAAAATACAATGAAAAAATTAAACCTTTACTATACAATAACAGTAGTAATAGCAACATTTGCTTTTAACGTAAATGTAACATTTGCGCAAGATGATGAAGTTGACAAAAGACCTGTTCCTGAGCCATTTTACAGCACCACATTGATAGATAACAAAACAAGTGTCATTCCTTATCAGGGTGGTCTTCAATATGTAATT
>JBNLCS010000183.1:0-11259 GCA_050303935.1 Bacteroidales bacterium | reverse complement strand
GATGGTAATTATTATTACAAAGGGAAAATGATAATTGAAAATGAAACCGGAGCTTAATTTCCGGTTTATATTTTTATAGATGAAGATAGGCGTTGATATTTACGGAGGTGATTATGCTCCTGATTCAATTATCAGGGGAGCAATACTTGCACAACAAGAATTACCTTCGAATATGCAACAAGTACTGATTGGGAACAAAGATGATGTAGAAAGGGTGTGTAAAGCTGATGGCTTTGATGCATCCGTATTCGAAGTAATTCATACCACCGAATATATTGGCATGGGCGAGCACCCTGCCAAAGCATTTGCCACAAAAACAGGATCAAGTATTGTTAAAGGATTTGGTGCCCTGGGCAAAGGTCACATTGATGGTTTTTGCAGTGCTGGGAATACAGGTTCAATGCTGGTTGGCGTAATTCAGGTAATTAAAGTTATCCCTGGTGTAATACGTCCATGCATTGCAGCTGCAGTTCCTAATATCGATGGTGACCCGAATATTCTTGTTGACGTTGGAATTAATCCTGATTCAAAACCCGATGTACTTTATCAATATGGTTTTCTGGGTTCTGTTTATGCAGAAAAGGTTTTTAATATATCCACCCCAAAAGTGGGACTATTGAATATAGGTGAAGAAGAAGAAAAAGGGAACCTCGCAACCAAAGCAGCTTACCAGGCCATGAAAGACACCAATGAATACAACTTCATAGGAAATGTTGAAGGTGGGGATATATTTAGTTTTGATAAGGTTGATGTAATTGTATGTGACGGTTTTGTTGGAAACGTGGTACTCAAGCAGGCAGAAGCCTTTTACGGATTGTTGAAAAAAAGAAATATCAAGGACGAACTTTTTGATAAATTTAACTTTGAAAATTATGGTGGTACTCCCATATTGGGTGCAAGTGCCCCTGTAATTATTGGTCACGGTAAATCCAGTGAAACAGCCATAAAAAATATGATCCTGCACACGGGTGAAGTGATTGAAGCGAAGATTGTTGATACTTTTAAAGAAAAATTTATATAAATGGGTGATATTAAAGCCGCAATAACTGGTGTAGAAGTTTTCTTGCCAGAATATCGTTTAACCAACGATGAGTTAAGTACCATGGTAGATACCAGCGACGAGTGGATCATGCAGCGAATTGGTATCAAAGAAAGAAGGATTCTTAAAGAAAAAGGAAAAGCAACATCTTACATGGCCACCGAGGCGGTAAAAAAATTGTTGGCCAAAACAAATACTGCACCCGAAGAAATTGAACTACTATTGGTAGGTACCATCACCCCTGATATGCCCTTCCCGGCTGTTTCAAACCTTGTTTGCGATAAAGCAGGATTGGTGAATGCCTGGGGATATGATGTTAGCGCAGCCTGCTCAGGGTTTTTATTTACACTTGTAACTGCAGAATCATTTATTAAATCAGGAAAATGTAAAAAAATAATAGTAATTGGTACCGATATGATGTCGGCCATAACCAATTATACAGACCGTACAACTTGTCCGCTTTTTGGAGATGCTGCCGGTGCAGTTTTGCTTGAACCAACTACAGAAAATGTAGGCGTAATAGATTATATTAATGGGGTTGACGGTTCAGGGGTAAAACATTTGCACATGAAATCAGGAGGTTCGTTAAGGCCTGCAAGCTGTGAAACCGTAAAAAACTATGAACACAGTGTTTATCAGGAAGGAAGGTCTGTTTTCAAAGTAGCTGTTTCTAAAATGGCCGATGTATCCGTAGAGTTAATGGAAAAAAATAACCTTAGTTATAAAGATATAGCGTATTTGGTACCCCATCAGGCAAATAACCGTATAATTGAAGCTGTAGCCAACCGTATGGGAATTGGTAAAGATCAGGTAATGATCAATATTGAAAAATATGGAAATACAACAGCAGCAACCATTCCATTATGTTTATGGGAATGGGAGAAAAAGCTAAAAAAAGGCGATAATTTAATTCTGGCAGCCTTTGGAGGCGGGTTTACATGGGGTGCCGTATATTTAAAATGGGCCTACAACAGCTAATATGGCCTGGCCGAAAAATGAATTTTCAAGATAGTAAGAAACATATTTTAAGAATTATTTTCTTCGATAAAAAATAGTACTAACCAGGATCTGTTTTGGTACATTTGGAACTTATTGTTGATTAAAATATTTATATCCTGGCCCCTGGTCAGGTTTTTTTATTATAATTTTACAGCAATAATTTGAAATAGTTTAAGTTAAAGTATAAATTTATATAAGAGTAACCCAAAAAAATTTAATATGGCAAACAAAATTGATATTGACCCGAATTCATTTAACAGAATTATTAATGGAACAGAAATAAAAGGTGATATTTCTACTAAGGATGATTTACGATTTGATGGTAAACTTGTTGGGAACGTAAATACAGGGGGAAAGATGATTATCGGGCAAACCGGTGTAATACAGGGAGAAATTAAATGTAAAAATGCGGATGTATCAGGAAAAATTGATGGGAAAATTGTTGTAGCCGAACAATTAACATTGCAGGCAACTTCAGTTATTAACGGTGATATAGTGACCAATAAACTGGCCATTCAACCTGGCGCTAAATTCACTGGTACCTGTAGTATGGAAAGCCAGCAATTTATAGGTCAGAAAAGTGCAACGGAAGAAAAAGTTAAAAAATAATACCAATTCTGTGAAAAACTGGGCCCGGTACTCAGGCTTGGCTTTTCAAATGGGGGCAGTAATAGCATTGGGAATAGTTGGCGGATTAAAATTAGATCAGTTGTTCAACCTGAATTTTCCTGTTTTTTTACTGCTTTTTTCTTTCTTATCTGTAGGCGGTGCAATTTATTTTGCAATTAAAGATTTCATAAAATAATTTCAACCCTGACAGTATTTTAATATGCTGTCAGGGTTAAATGTTTTAAAACATAAATTTTCCAATATCAACTGTAGCAACATATGAAAAATTACATTAAGCCTTTTATTACCAATCTATTGTCTATAAGTCTGATATTATTTTCTATTGCCTATTTAGTCCACTCGACCATGATCTCATTGGATTTATTGTTAGTAGTAATTTCATTATCCTTTTTTTTTATTGTTTCTTTGTCGTTGTATTTTTTTATGGTTAAAGCATTGATTAATGTGCCCAAAAAATTTGCACAACGGTTAATGATATCAATGGTAGTTAAATTGTTTTCATCAATCATTTTGTTTGGGATCATTACTTACTTTAACAAAACGGAAATAAAAATAATTTCCGGGTGGTTTTTAGGTTTTTACCTAATTTTTCATGCTAATCTGACGATTGCCATGAATAGGTTAAACAAAAAAAAGGTTGAGTAATATCACCTTTATTGTTTTGAAAAATATTTTTTTATAAATTTAGTGTCTTTTAAAATACTGATAGTTAGGAAGAATGAAACGATTGTTGGTTCTTGTAGTTGTAGCAATTTTTAGTTTTACAGTAAAGGCAAATCAGGAAAATAATAATCATGGGGAACAACATGTCATTTCCCAGGAACAAGAAGTAAATGACTCAAATACTCATGATCAAACATCATCTCATGAAAGTGATGAAGAAGGGTTTAACGCAGGTCATTTTATTCTGCATCATGTAATGGACTCCTATGAATGGCATATTATTGGAAACATTGCCATTCCCTTACCAATAATTGTGTACAGTAAAACAAATGGTTTTCATATTTTTTCTTCAAAAAAAGTATCGCACGGACATGAATATAAAGGGTTTACTATTGCAGAACATGGAGAAAACAGTGGCAAGTTAGTTGAAGTTATTTCAGAACATGAAACACAATTACCCTTGCTAGACCTTTCATTTACTAAAAATGTTTTAGCAATTGTATTGAGCCTCATTTTACTAATGTTCATATTTATTGCAGCTGCAAACCGGTATAAGAATAATCCTACCGGAAAACCAAGGGGTATCCAATCTTTTATTGAACCTTTTGTGGTTTTTCTCAGGGACGAGATAGCAAAGCCAGCAATTGGAGAAAAAAAATATATGAAATTCATGCCCTATTTGCTGAGCATATTCTTTTTTATCTGGATTAATAATATGCTTGGATTATTACCAACATTTCCGGGTGGGGCAAATGTAACAGGAAATATTACAGTTACCCTGGTATTAGCATTATGTACCTTTTTAATTACTACTTTCAGGGGAAATAAAAACTATTGGACGCACATTTTTAATACTCCCGGAGTGCCCTGGTGGTTGAAAGTGCCAATACCGCTAATGCCTGTTATTGAACTGGCAGGGATCTTTATAAAACCATTTGTTTTAATGGTCCGTTTGTTTGCAAACATCTCGGCTGGTCATATAATTGCGCTTGGGTTTTACAGCTTAATATTTGTTTTTGGTGCTATGGTACCGGGTAAAGAATGGATTGGTATTGCAGAATCACCTTTATCCATTGTTTTTACGATCTTTATGTTTATGCTGGAACTGTTGGTAGCATTTATCCAGGCTTATGTTTTTACATTGTTGTCTGCCATATATTTTGGCATGGCTACTGAAGAACATCATTAATTTAATAAATAATAGAATTATGAATTTATTAACAGTTTTGTTGGAAGTATCACTAGATGCATTAGGAGCAGGATTGGGAGCTGGTTTAGCAGCAATTGCAGCTGCTATTGGTATTGGCAGGATTGGTGGAAATGCCATGGAAGCCATTGCCCGTCAGCCTGAAGCCGCAGGTGACATCAGGTCAAATATGATTGTTGCCGCTGCCCTTATTGAAGGTGTTGCCTTTTTTGCAGTAGTAGTGTGCTTGTTAATCATTTTTGTATAATGATTTTTGCAGTTTGGCGATTGGCCAAACTGCAAATTTGTAACATTTAAAAATAATTTTATGCAATTAGTTACTCCATCGGTAGGTTTATTTTTCTGGATGTTTCTCACATTTGGCATTGTAATGTTTGTGTTGAAAAAATTCGCATGGAAACCCATATTAAACATTCTGAAAGAAAGAGATGACAGTATTGAGGCAGCAATTAAATCAGCAGATATTGCACGTCAGGAAATGGCACAATTGAAAGCCGATAATGAAAAAATTATGGCCGAGGCAAAAGTTGAACGCGACAACCTTTTGAAAGAAGCAAAAGATTTGAAAGACAAAATAATTGGTGAAGCGCGTGATAAAGCTGCCGAGGAAGCTGCTAAAATGATGGAAACAGCCCGGGAAAACCTGAAAGCTGAGAAAGATGCCGCGTTGAATGAGATCAAAGGACAAATAGCAACATTATCTGTTCAGGTGGCAGAAAAAATTTTAAAACAAAAGCTGGGCGACCAGAAAGAACAAAAAGAATTAATGAACGATTACCTGAAAGATCTTAAATTGAACTAATACCAGGAAAGGATATGAACGACAGCAAAATAGCAGTGCGTTATGCGAAAGCCCTATTTGAACTGGCCACTGAGAAAAAGGTTGCTGAAAAGGTATATGCCGATTCTTTATTGATACAGCAATTGGTAAAATTACCGGAAATTATGGTATTGTTAGAATCACCAATTATTGCTACAGGGAAAAAAAGTAATGCGTTTATTCAGGTATTGAAAGGAAAAATCCAGGATATAACAGAATCTTTTGTTGGCTTGGTATTTAAGAACAAACGAGAAATACACCTGGCCGGTATTGCACGTAATTTTATTACCTTTTATAAAAAAAGCAAAAACATCAAAACCGTTGAAATTACTACAGCGGTGAAAATGGATGATCAATTAAAAGATAATTTCAGAAAACAAATTCTGAAAACTTTGAAAGCTGATATAGATCTTGTTACATTGACAGATGAAAATATCGTGGGCGGATTTATAGTTCAAGTTGACGATATATTATACGATGCCAGTGTAAAAAGGCAATTAAAAAATATAAAACAATCATTATTAACAGAAAAACTGTAAGTAAATTAATTTTAAAATGGCTGAAATTAAACCCGCGGAAGTTTCGAAGATATTGAAGCAGCAGATTGAAGGTCTTCAAACCGGTGCCGAACTTGAAGAAGTTGGAACCGTGCTAATGGTTGGTGACGGTATTGCCCGTATTCATGGTATGTCTAACGTGCAAGCCAATGAACTGGTAGAATTTGACAACGGAATAAAAGGAATTGTATTAAACCTTGAAGAAGATAATGTAGGTTCGGTATTGCTTGGGTCTTCGGAATTAATTAAAGAAGGTGACAAGGTTAAACGAACTGGCTTAATAGCTTCGCTCAATGTTGGGGAAGGTATGTTGGGGAGGATAATAAATACAATTGGAGAACCCATAGATGGCAAAGGCCCGATTACCGGGAAAACATACGAATTACCGCTTGAAAGAAAAGCACCGGGGGTAATTTACAGAGAACCTGTTAAAGAACCTTTACAAACAGGTATTAAAGCTATTGATGCAATGATACCGATTGGAAGAGGGCAACGTGAGTTAATTATTGGTGACCGTCAAACAGGTAAAACAGCCATTGCCATTGATACTATCATTAACCAAAAGGAATTTTACGATAAAGGAGAACCTGTATACTGCATTTATGTGGCTATTGGACAAAAAGGTACTACTGTGGCGAATATTGCAAAAACACTTGAAAAGTATGGGGCTATGCCTTATACAGTAATAGTTTCGGCCACTGCATCCGATCCTGCTGCACTCCAATTTTATGCACCATTTGCAGGTGCCACCATTGGAGAATTTTTTAGGGATACAGGCCGGCATGCACTAATCATATATGATGATCTTTCTAAACAGGCTGTTTCGTATCGTGAAGTATCTTTACTGCTTCGCCGCCCTCCCGGACGTGAAGCTTACCCGGGTGATGTTTTTTATCTCCACTCAAGATTGCTTGAAAGGGCTGCAAAAATAATTAACAATGATGATATTGCAGCACAAATGAACGATCTCCCTGATGTATTAAAACCAATGGTAAAAGGTGGTGGCTCCCTCACAGCGTTGCCTATCATTGAAACCCAGGCTGGCGATGTATCTGCTTATATTCCAACAAACGTAATTTCTATTACCGATGGCCAGATATTCCTTGAATCTAACTTATTTAATGCCGGTGTCCGTCCAGCAATTAACGTAGGTATATCTGTATCAAGAGTTGGAGGAAATGCACAGGTTAAATCTATGCGTAAAATTGCAGGTACCTTAAAACTTGATCAGGCTCAATACCGTGAGTTAGAAGCTTTTGCCAAATTTGGATCCGATCTGGATGCTGCAACACTCGCAGTTCTTGATAAAGGTTCAAAAAATGTAGAAATATTGAAACAAGGGCAATACTCCCCGTTATCCGTTGAAAAACAAACTGCAATAATTTATTGTGGTACAAAAGGTTTACTTACTAATATTCCTATAGATAAGATTAAAGCCTTCGAAACAGAATTTCTGGATTTTATGGAAATGAAACATAAAGATATCCTCGAGAGCCTGAAAAAAGGTGTTTTGAACGATACGATAACAGGAAAAATTGAAGAAGTGGCCAAAGAAATTGCCGCCAAATATTAAGCGAAAGACTTATTATAATGGCAAATTTAAAAGAAATACGTAACAGGATAAGTTCGGTATCGTCTACCAGGCAGATTACCAGTGCCATGAAAATGGTTTCAGCAGCGAAACTACGTAGGGCACAAGATAATATTATTCAATTGAGGCCCTATGCCTTACGTTTACAAAAAATACTGATTGATATCAGTAATAACCTTGAATTAATAGCCGACAATAAATATGTCGCTACAAGGGAGTTGAAAAGGGTTGCCATAATTGTAATAGCTTCAAATAAGGGGCTATGTGGAGCTTTTAATGCCAATGTTATAAAAACAGCTTCACAAATTCTAAATACTCAATATGCCGAACTGAAAAATAATGGTATGGTTGATATTATCACAATTGGTAAAAAAGCCAGCGAATTTTTCACCGGTAAAGGTTTTCATGTTACCCAAACCCTTGATGATATCTATGATAACCTTACTTACGAAGAAATTTTACCCCATATTAAAAATATAATGAAAAGCTACCTTGATGGTTATTATGATAAGGTAGATATGATCTATAATAAATTTAAAAATGCGGCCGTACAGGAGCTTAAAGTGCGCCAGTTGATGCCACTTGCCCCTGTTGACGAGTATTGTCTTGAGAAGGACAACGGACAAAACTTTTATATCTACGAGCCTTCTGAAAAGGAGATCATGACTGAATTGGTGCCAAAGGTAATACGTATCAATTTTTATAAAGCCTTGCTTGATTCATATGCATCTGAGCATGGTGCCCGCATGACTGCTATGCACAAAGCAACAGATAATGCTACCGAACTAATTAAAGATCTTACGTTGCAATACAATAAGGCACGTCAGGCTGCGATCACCAATGAAATTTTAGAGATAGTTGGTGGCGCCGAAGCGTTGAAGGGATAATGATTTTTTCCCTGATTTGTACATCAATTATTTTTTAGTATTAAATTCTTGTTAAGTTTGTAGTTTGTTATATAGGGAAGAGAAATTCCAAAGCGTCTTGTTTATTAACTGATAACTACATGCAATCTCAATTTCTGAAAAAATATAAATTATTTTTCCTACTTTTTTTTTCATTAACATTTAATATATTTTCTTATTCCGCTGATACGCTGAGGATAAATTATAGTTGCCGCAATAAAGAATTCCCCAAAGTAGTTGAAGATCTTGAAACTATTTTTAATATCAGGGTCTATTACGATGAAAAAAACCTGCAAGAACCCTTCGTGAACCTTGATCTTATTAATACCAGCATTTCAGAAACATTTTTAGCCCTAACAAAAGAAAAACCATATATATACCTGTTAATCCAGAAAGACCTTGTTGTTTTAATCACCAAGGAACAATATGCTTATTATACCGGGCAAATGGTTGACCTTTCGGGTGAACCTGTTGATTTCACAACAACTGTTATAGGTGATCCCAGTGACATTGGGAAATATGATATCGCTAAAATTAGGGGTACTGTTAAAGATGGTTCAACCGGGGATGTGTTGATTGGGGCAACTATCCAGGTGGAAAATACTACGACAGGTGTATCTTCAGACCTTTATGGAAACTATTCAATCGATTTAAAACCAGGTATTTATGTTTTGAATACTTCAAGCATAGGTTTTGAAAAAACAAGTTTCAAAATTAAAGTACTCGGTAACGGTGTTTTTGATATGGAGCTTTATGAAACCACCCATGACATTGATGAAGTATCAATTTATGCTACAAAAGCCGATAAAAACGTGCATAACAGCCAAATGGGCATGCTGGAACTTGATGCCAAAGAAATAAAAAACCTGCCCGGGATTACAGGTGAAAAAGACCTGATTAAAAGTATGGTAACCATGCCCGGGATTCAATCGGTTGGCGAGTTTGGATCCGGAATAAACGTGCGGGGGGGAGGAGAAGACCAAAACCTGTACCTCGTAGAAGGTGCCCCCTTATTCAATACTTCTCATGTATTTGGTTTAATGTCGGTTATTAATCCAGATGCCGTTTCAGCACTTAAACTTTACAAGGGCCATGTACCCGCAAATTTTGGCGAAAGAGCATCGTCAGTAATGGATATTGAAATTAAAGATAATAATATCAATAAATATCTCTTAAAAGGTGGGGTGGGTATATATAACAGCAGGTTGATGGCTGAAGGCCCAATTGGTGAAAAGGTGTCATTCAAAATAGCGGGCAGGGGCAATTATTCCAATTGGTTGTTAAAAAGAATTAAAGATTATAACCTTAGCAAAAGTTCAGCAGGATTTTATGATTTAAATGCCTTGTTGGATTATGGTAATAAAAACACACATATTTCACTATTTGGTTATCTGAGCAGAGATGATTTCAACTATGCCAATGAATTGAAGTACGATTATGGAAATATACTTGCTTCAGTGAACTGGAAACAAGCATTTAATAATGTGGTTTCATCAGAATTAATATTATCTGTAAGTAAATATGATGCAACAAGGAGTGAAATAAAGGAAGATGCTTATGCCTATTCAAAATATACTGATATTTTATACAAAAGTGCAAAGTATGGATTTACTTATACCGGTATTGCTAAAAATGAAATTACAGCAGGTATCCAGGCAATTGAATACAACATTAACCCAGGTGAACGAAAGGCCATTACCCCCGAATCATTAATACAACCGATTACTTTAGAAAAAGAAAACGCATATGAAACTGGAGTGTATTTAAATGATGTTTTCGAATTCACGAATACCATAACAATTAATGCCGGATTACGCTATTCTTTATTTTTTTATATGGGGCCAGGTACTTATTATATGTATGGAAATGATCAGGCATTATCGGAACTATCAATTATCGATTCTGTAATTTATGATGAAAATGATGTTGTAAAACAATATCATAATTTTGAACCCAGATTGTCAATCGTTTATTCCCTTGAAAATAATAATTCTATTAAACTAAGCTATAACAGGTCCAGTCAATATATGTCACTCATTTCACATACCTCCATTTCTATGCCCGATCATGTATGGAAGCTGGCAAATTATTATTTCAAACCAATAAGAAGTAATATTTATTCAACCGGATATTTCCAAAACTTTTACAATAATACAATTGAATCTTCCGTAGAAATATATTACAAAGACCAAAAGAACCTTCTTGAGGTAAAAAATGACGCTGATTTATCATTGAACCCTAATCTGGAAAGAGAAGTTATTAAGGCCATTGGAAGAAACTTTGGTATTGAATTATTGGTCCGCAAAAAAGGAGGTAAACTACAAGGTTCAATAAGTTATACCTATTCGCGGTCCTTGCGCAAAACCGATGGTTTATTTAAAGGTGAAACAATAAATAGCAATAATTTCTTCCCTTCTTCCTACGATAAACCAAATGACTTATTTATCGAAGCCAAATATTTTGTGAATAAAAGGCTGGCCATTTCGGGGAGTTTTACCTATGCAACAGGCCGCCCTATAAATATACCGGAATATAAATTCAACTATAACGGAAATTATATTACTTATTATACAAACCGAAATAAATACAGGACCCCTGATTATCACAGGTTAGATATTTCGGTGCATTTGTATGAGTCGTTAAGACTGAAAAAGAAATGGAAAGGAAACTGGACCTTGACAATTATGAATATTTATGGCAGGAAAAATGCATATTCCATTTTTTATAAAAAAGATAACCCTGATTTGTCAAATAATTTCCAATTGTATAGCCTGTATAAAGTTTATCTTATTGGAATACCTTTCCCTACGTTAACATATAATTTTGTGTTTTAATATTTTATGAAAAA
>JBNLCS010000182.1:0-4323 GCA_050303935.1 Bacteroidales bacterium | reverse complement strand
AATAATGGTCATATAAAAGGCATCGGTGAACGTATATTTCTCCAGGATCATATAGCCAATTGTTCCTGTAGCTATCACCAAAAGCAACAATCCCATTGCAAAATATGCCTTTCTGATGAAATTATTTCCCTTCATTCGTTTAAAAACATGTTAAGTGACTCATTTTTTATCATCTCTTTCTTATAATGATACAAAAGTGCCGAATTAAATTTATCAATAGTTTGTTTTTGTCTGCCAGGGGGAGGTGTTCAGTGTTTCGTAATAATCATATTCCCCGTTTTACACCATAAACATTTCTTCAGGTTGCAATATTCCTTTTTCAAATGAATTAATGCTTGTGACTCAAACGAATTGTTAGCATCAATACCTAATTCTTTCCATTTATTAATTATTGAATTTCTTTCTTTTGGTAATTCATGAAGAAAATTAAATGCCCGGTTTTTTATATCTTCTTTTCCAGTTTTCTCCCCATACAAATATAAAAAAGGAACTATTGAATTTATAATTATACTGTAAACACTTTCTTTTCCAATGGGCTTCATTTTCTGTTCACTTTCTTTTCCGAAATGGTAATGATTTTCCCAAAATGTTGATGTTTTACTTTGTAACAGGGAAGTCAATAATTTTAAATTATCACTTTCCATTATTTTAGAAAACAGGTTAGATGAATTAAATATGAAAGAAGCAAATTGAGCAATCCGTACAGTGGGAAAATTTACTGGCCTGAGCCGCAAAAATTTCCAGGTAAAACCATCAATAGGCTTTAACTTGTATTTGTTTTTTAAATGGTCATATAGTTCAAAAAGGTTCTCAGGATATGTACCATGCCTTTCATTCATCTCAAGGATACCGGATTGGCCAAATAGCAATGCTTCAATCTCAGTTAATCGTGATTTATGCTTAGTCAATATTTTTAAAGGAGTTGATTTAGCAAGCATTTCAAAAGGTTCACTATTTACTCCAAACCCATAACTACGGGCTAATATCTGGTAAAATGACTCTTCCCAATTTTGGCGGTTTTTCTCAAGAATATCTTCAATATAAATTGTTTTTTTTTCAATCCTTTCAATAGCAAGGTTTTCAATCCACATTGAAATATGCAACGGGTCAATATCACTTATTCTGGTTTCACAGGGTATGCTATACTGATCATTTTTTAACTGATAATAATTTTGTAATAAATAATCCGGAAAATCAATTTCAATGGTTTGAATTTGAGTGCCACGTGAATTATGAACCTTTTTATCACAATTATATACAACATGTAAAATAACATTATCATACAGCGGATTTATTTGGTGCTGATGATTATACCAGTCAGATGCCTTTAAATGGATTTCAATGTTTCCAGCCCATATGGTATTACCCGATTTTATTTTTCCATTAAAAAAATCGGGACCAGAATCACTATTTGGCACACCCGTGTCAATTATTTCAATTTCTTCCCCGGAATCGGATTTATATTTTTTTGGTGTAAATAATTTATTATTCCAGATATAATGCAGAAATTCCTCTTTCATAGAAAGATAATTAAAAATCACCTTTAAAGATAATTTTTTTCTCTAAGTATTGTCGACATTTCTTGCTGGATTTTTAAAGCTTCATTATAAGCCTTTTCTTCAAAATTTTTATCTGATCCGGCGTAAATAACTGATCTCGAAGCATTAACTATAAGGCCGCATTGGTGGTTCATTCCATTATTAGCCACATCTTGCAGGTTACCTCCCTGGGCACCAACGCCTGGTATAAGTAGAAAATGGTTTGGGATTATTTTTCTTATCTTTTTTAATTCTTCAGCTTTTGTGGCACCAACAACATACATAAGGTTTTCATCATTTCCCCATTTTAATGAAGTTCGCAGAACTTTTTCAAATAACATTTCATTGCCAACTGACAATTGCTGAAAATCGAAAGACCCTTTGTTAGAAGTTAAGGCCAATATAATTACCCATTTATTTTCAATAGAAAGGAAAGGTTCAACAGAATCTTGACCCATATAGGGAGAAACAGTAATGGCATCACAATCCATATTCTGCAAGAATGCTTTGGCATACATTTTTGATGTGTTTCCGATATCACCTCTTTTAGCATCGGCTATAATGAATATTTCGGGATAATTAGTTTTAATATATTGTATTGTTTTTTCAAGGGACTTCCAACCTTTTAAGCCCATTGATTCGTAAAATGCAGTATTTGGTTTATAACAAATTACGAGGTCTACCGTGGCATCTATTATCTTTTTGTTGAAGGAAAAAACGGGGTCATCATCTTTGTGCAAAAAATCCGGGATTTTGGATATATCAGTATCCAACCCTACACAAAGAAAGCTTTCTTTTTTTTTTATATTTTCAACGAGTTGTTGCTTTCTCATTTGTTTAACATTGTTTAAATGTCCATGTTAATCTTCTCCATTTTTATGAAATGCTTATGTTTAAAATACTTTCCATAAATAGTTACGATCTAATGAAAGGGGCGTTTATTGCAGTGAACTTTCTTTTAATCGTTCTGCATTTTCTGCCATTTGCAATTTTTCAATAATTTCAAGTATATCCCCGTCAATAATATTTGTAAGATTATACATGGTTAAGTTTATACGATGGTCTGTCATTCGACCTTGCGGATAATTGTAAGTCCTGATTTTTGCCGACCTGTCACCTGTAGAAACCATAGTTTTACGTTTAGATGCAATTTCGTTCAGATATTTTTGATATTCCAGGTTGTATAAACGTGTCCGTAGTTCTTTCATCGCTTTATCAAGATTTTTTAATTGCGATTTTTCATCCTGGCATGAAACTACTATTCCTGTTGGTATGTGTGTCAATCTAATGGCTGAATATGTTGTGTTTACCGACTGTCCTCCAGGGCCTGAGGAACAAAAAGTATCCTTTCTGATATCACTTTCCTTCAGGTCAATATCAAACTCGTCAGCTTCGGGTAAAACCACGACAGAAGCAGCAGACGTATGCACCCTGCCTTGGGTTTCAGTTTGAGGCACCCTTTGCACACGATGCACACCTGATTCATATTTTAACAATCCATAAGCTCCTTCACCTTTTATGGATAACACAATTTCTTTGTACCCCCCTACGGTACCTTCAGTCAATCTATTCAGCTCCATTTTCCAGTGTTGCCGTTCACAAAACTTTGTGTACATCCGATATAAATCCCCGGCAAAAATACTTGCTTCATCGCCCCCGGTACCAGCCCTAATTTCTAACACTGCATTTTTAGCATCTTCAGGGTCACCGGGAATAAGTAACAATTTTATCTCATCCTCAAGAGGTTCCCTTCTTTCAGAAAGTTCATCCAATTCCATTTTAGCCATTTCGCGAAACTCATCATCTTTTTCATTTCCAAGCATTTCTTTGGCTGTTTGAATATTGCTTAACAGGTTTGCATACTCATCATATGCTTTTATAATTGGCTGAAGCTCTTTGTATTCTTTATTAAGTCTTACAAATTTTTTCATATCAGCAATCACATCCGGTTCAGCAATAAGCTTTTCTACCTCTTCAAACCGTTGTTTTACCCCCTGAAGTTTTTCAAGGATCAAATTATCTGCCATAACGCAAAAGTTAAAAATACATGTTAATAATGAAATTCTCCGAAATTACCCTGAATCAGTAATTCTTTTTTATCCGATGCCTCAACCCTTCCAATTATTTGAGCATCAATATTATATTTGCTTGCTTTTTCAATCAGACTGTTGGCCGTATTTTCATTGGTATATATTTCGAGCCGGTGCCCCATATTAAAAACTTCATACATTTCTTCCCAGTCAGTATCCGAATTGTCCTGAATAATTCTGAAGACTGGCGGCACGGGTAAAAGGTTGTTTTTAATAATTCTTACATTATCAACAAATTTCAACACCTTTGTTTGCCCACCTCCTGAACAATGAATTATGCCATTGATCTCGCTTTTATGATCAGCAAGGATATCCTTCATTAAAGGAGCGTAGGTACGGGTTGGTGACAACAATAATTTTCCAAATTCGATACCTGTTTCCTTTTCTATCTCAGTAAGTTTGAATTCACCCGTATAAATTAATGATTTTGGAATAACATCATCAAATGTTTCGGGGTACTTGGATGCATAAATTTTATGAAGGCTATCATGTCGTGCTGAAGTTAGCCCATTACTTCCAATACCAGAATTATAAGAATCCTCATACGTAGCCTGACCATATGAAGCAAATCCAACAATAACATTACCAGGTTCAATATGGTTTTCAATAACTTCTGACCTTTTCATCCGGCAAGTTACACTGGCATCAACAATAACCGTTCGTACCAGGTCACCAACATCTGCTGTTTCACCACC
>JBNLCS010000181.1:0-3801 GCA_050303935.1 Bacteroidales bacterium | reverse complement strand
AATCAGATTATTCTCCACTATTTTATGCAATTCATTGTTTGTTTTTCTGTTTGCCAGGTATATAGCGTTTTCAAAAGAAGAATTTATAAAAATAAAAGAAATATTTATTTCGTTTTTGAATAAAATATTGAAAAAACGTGTTGAAATATCAAAGAATAAAATAAATATTGATCGTAATTCGTAAAAAATTTTTCTGAATAATTTAACTAAACAATGAATACAGAAGTGAAAACAGAATCCCGGGAATTATTTGAAAAAGTTATTGAAAAGGACTATTGCATTGGCTGTGGGGCTTGTGCATTAGTTGAAAATTCACCTTTTAAAATTGTGATGAATAAATTCGGAAACATCGTTGCAGAAGTGGAAGGTGACATTGATAAAAGTGATGCAAAAGTACTTGAAGTTTGTCCTTTTTCAGGTAATTCTAAGAATGAAAATGAACTAGGTAATATCTTTTTTGATTCAGTAAAAAACGGAGATAACAAAATAGGGAAATATATTAAGAATTATGCTGGTTATGTAAGTGATGAAAGGTTTAGAGATAGGGGGAGTTCAGGTGGGGTAGGTAAATGGGTAGGTTATAAGCTGTTAGATGAGAATAAAATTGATTATTTCATTCAGGTGGTTCCCAATCAAACCAAACAAACCGATGTCCCCTTGTTTGATTATCAGGTTATAGAAAACAAGGAAGACGTGTTAAAAGGTTCAAAGTCATCTTATTACCCTGTTAGTTTGGTGAATATTATTAATACCATACGGGAAAAAGATGGACGATATGCCATTACCGGCGTGCCTTGTTTTATTAAAACATTGAGACTGATGTCGCTGAAAGAACCAATTCTTAAAAAGAGAATTAAATATACTATTGGTATCATATGCGGTGGTATGAAAAGTGCCAATCAGGCAAAAATGATCGGTTGGCAACTGGGTGTCCATCCCAATAATATAACTGCAATTGATTTTAGACGAAAATATAAAGATAAACCTGCTAGTTTTAAAATTTATCAGGTATGGTCAAATAAAGATGATGTAGAAAGATACAGGGATTCGTATCAAATATATGGAACTGACTGGGGGTCTGGGTATTTTAAACCAAATGCTTGTGATTACTGTGATGACGTTGTTAATGAAACATCTGATATCAGTATTGGCGATGCCTGGTTACCCAAATATGAAAGTGACCCCAAAGGAACTACCATAACCATAGTTAGAAACCCGGAAATACATGACTTATTGGCTGAAAATATTGACAGTGGGGCCCTTACTTTGGAGGAAGTTTCAGCGGAAGAGGTAGCCATTTCACAGGCGGGAGGTTTCCGGCACAGGCGGGAAGCACTTTCATACAGGATTGCTAAAAAAGAAAGAAAAAATGAATGGTATCCTGAAAAAAGGGTGAAAGCTAATGAATTCAACATATCAAGAAAGAGAAAATACATCTATGCATTAAGAGAGAAAATTGCTCAAAAGAGCCATTTGGCCTTCTATAAAGCCTTGGAAAAAAATGATTTAAGTATTTTCTTTCGTGAAATGAAACCTTTGTTTAAAAAATATCATAGTGCGAATTATGGAAACATTGTTGTTCGTGGTTTAAAAAAGGTGATCAGGATAGCTAAAGGGATAATCAAAAAATAATAATCTCAATAAATTTGAGTACTTTAATCTGAAATTTGAATAAATATGCGAATAGGCATTATCACATATCATTCTGTATATAATTTTGGTGCCAACTTGCAGGCACTGTCTACAGTCGGGTATCTTAAAAATAATGGGTTTGATCCGGTAATTATTGACTGGTTGCCTAAGGATCTGGAGGATGGATACAATAAGACAAGTCCTGGAGCACAGGCAAAAGCACATCAGCATTTTGTGAAAGAAAGGTTACCATTAACGGAACTTTGTCGTGATTCTGATGGTGTTGCAAAAGTTATTAAAGAAAACAATATAAAAATTGTAATGATAGGCAGCGATGCTGTTTTTCAACATCATACTTTTTTATCAAGGCTTAAGATAATTCATAAAAGACTTGTTCTTCAGAAGAAAAAAACAAGTTTGGTTTTTCCCAGTCCTTTTTGGGGGAGCTTTATAGATAAGATAGATAAGGATATTCCGGTTGTAGCTTTGTCTGCATCTTCACAAAATATGAGATATAAACAGGTAAAGGGCAGGTTAAAAAGGGAAATTGGGAATGCGTTAAAAAAATTTAAAACGATAACTGTTAGAGATGACTGGACTGCCAACATGGTCTCATATTTCACAAACAAAAACATTGTTCCGGATATTACACCGGATCCTGTTTTTGGATTTAATCAAAACGTGAAAGATTATCCGTCAAAAGAGGATATCTTAAAGAAATTTGATTTACCTGAAAATTATGTTCTTTTCAGTTTTAAAAGGCATAAAGTTGTTTCTGATGAATGGATTAGAAAATGTTGTGACATACTTGAAAAAGATAATAAAACAGGGGTTGTTATGACAGTTCCTGAAGGGGTCATTTTTAAAAATCCTCAAACAAAAATTATAGCACCTCCCTTGAATCCAATTGACTGGTATACTTTAATAAAGTATTCATCCGGGTATGTCGGTGAAAATATGCATCCAATTGTTGTAGCATTGCACAATGCAGTACCATTTTTCTCTTTCGATTCTTATGGGATTGTCAGGTTTAAATATTTTGTGAATGAAAAATCAAGTAAAATATATCATATTCTTGAACATGGGGGCTTAAACAAAAACCGGATCACAATGTTAGGAAGAGGTTATGTTTGTCCAAAACCAGAGTATGTAATGCAACTACTTAATAATTTTGACATAGAAAAATGTAAAGCTTTCAGTGTAAAACAACTTAACAATTACAACAAAATGATGGAAAAACTTACCAGTTAATTTCATTTAATGAAGAAAGTAGCTCTAATATATTTGATATTAAGTGGGATAAGTTTTTGGACATTAAAATTTATTCCTGATCCCCTTGAGAAACTGAATGACCTGTTTTTGGTTTTTATCTCGCTAAAATGCATGTTTGATCTTGGTAAACAAAAAGATATGCGTTTTAAGGGATTTATCACCCTTTACATAATCGGTATTTTGGGAAATATTCTTAGTGCTTTTTCAAATCATGGTCAGAGCCCTGTTCAAACAGCATATTATATGAGGGGCTATTTCTTTATATTATTCTATTTCTATTTACATGCAAACAAGGTAAACTTAAAAGAGCTTGAGAATTTAATTATTATATTTTCTGTAATTTATTGTTTAATTTATTTGTGGGTAAAAAATTCATTTCCATCACCTGTTATTAAGGTGCATATGTTTATAGACAGGGGGACCCTGAGAGTAAAATTTCCTGGAAACGGCTTTCAAATGTTAGCTTATTTTCTTTTATGGAACCGGTTTTTAATTGAAAGAAAAGTATGGCAGGTGGGGATTATGTTATTTTTATTTGCTACTATGTTTATGGCCGGGTACAGGTCTTTGGCTGCTGGTGCGGTTTTAATTAGCGGAATAATGTATGTTAGGCTGGTTAATTATTCACCAATGAATTACCTGATATTGATACCTATGTTAGTGTTATTTTTAGGATTATTGCAAGTTGGCGACAATGCAACAATTTTGCAGGAGATGATTAGTGCTTCTGAAGATCAGGCAGACCAAGGTGAAGATTATATAAGGGTAGTTGCACTGGACTTTTTTCGACATGATTATCCTAAAAATTTCATGTATTACATTTTTGGCGGGGGCTATCCTGCCGGATTTGGTGCTTATGCAAGTTATATGTTAAACTTGTCCCTGACATATGGCATT
>JBNLCS010000180.1:0-1446 GCA_050303935.1 Bacteroidales bacterium | reverse complement strand
AAAAACTTTACCGGTAATACTATTCGTAACAAATATGTGTAATATACAAGCACAAACACATGAAAACTCGAAACATGAAATGTTTCTGGGATCAGGCATGCTGCTTCCTAGCAAGGTTCAAGGGTCGTATCACCTTGATTTTGATCCTGATTCAACTGTAGAACTGAAAAATAAAAGCTCACTTTTGTTACGGTTCATATACGATTATAAATTAACCAACAATTTATCGATTGGACTAAATTTGAACTATGCAAAATTTAATATTAAAGATGTGCTGTACAAAGAAGAATCAATAAAAACCGGGGATGAAGTATACCTTGGTACCTGGGACGGCAGGGAACATATTATACCCTTCAATGATATTAAAATGCTTGAATCAAATTTATCTGTGAAATATCATTTTTGCCTTATTAAAAATACCGTGTTAAAACCATGTATTTATGCAGGTTTTAGAAAAACATTTTCTGAAAGTGAAGATGCACGTGAAAAAGGTATTGTGCTAAACTACAATGTAGAATATACATATTTCTTTAACCAAAAAAATTGCATAATGTTTGATTTCGGATTATTGTCCCAACCCTATGGGGGCGTGGAGCACGTTGGCTATGTACGAACTATAGGGGTGCCTTATTTTTCAATAGGTACAGGTATTAAAATGTGAAATTTTAATTTCAACACAAAGTTATCTTCCTTATAAATTTTCTTAATAATTACTATGAAAAGCTATATTTGTCATAAATAATTATATATGATTAAAATTATAGCTGACGATAAAATACCGTTTCTTAAAGGGGTACTTGAGCCCTTTGCAGAAGTTGAATATCATCCGGGAAACAAAATCACCCGGAACATTGTAAAGGATGCTGATGCCCTCATTATAAGGACCCGGACAAAATGTAACAAAACTCTTTTACACGATACCAATGTTAAGTTTATCGCCACTGCAACCATCGGGTTTGATCATATTGACACAATATACTGTGACGAAGAAAATATTGCCTGGACCAATGCACCTGGATGCAATTCATCCTCAGTTCAACAATATATCGCTACTTCATTATATCATTTATCAAAAAAAAATAATTTTGAGTTGAAAGACAAAACTCTGGGTATTGTTGGGGTTGGGCATGTTGGTAAAAAAGTATTGAAAATTGCTGAAGACCTGGGGTTGCGTGTGGTATTAAATGACCCTCCCAGAATGCGAAATGAAAGCCCATGTGGTTTTTTGTCGTTAGATAATTTGATCAAAGAGGCAGATATTATCACATTTCATGTTCCCTTAAACATGGAAGGTGAAGATAAAACCTATCATTTAGCAAATTATGATTTTTTTCAAAAGCTTCTTCCTGGTACAATCCTAATAAATTCATCACGTGGCGAAGTTGTGGGAACTGATGCATTGAAAAACGCATTAAAAACAGGGAAATTGAAAGATGCTGTAATTGA
>JBNLCS010000179.1:0-4608 GCA_050303935.1 Bacteroidales bacterium | reverse complement strand
AAAATACCTGAAATACATAAACCCAACCTGGTATCGAAAGAAGAACCGCAGGTTCTCAGAAAATTTCGGTTTAAGGATCCGTTGTCGTTTACCATTAACTTCCACCGTAACATATCTGCCTTTTACTTTACCCCAATGTTTGTATTGCTCAATGTGTTCACCATCTCTACTATACATTCGCGGAAATATTGTGGTTAATTCCGATGGATATATTAATTCCCGTTTACTATCAGTTTTTACATATTTGCCATCGATTTGCGAATATACAGGTTTAGTATCTACCTGGTCAATGTAAGGAGCCGAGTAGTATTGACCGTGAAACAATGGTCTGTCACCATATTGCTCACGATTGAGATACGATAACAAGGCAAATACATTGTCAGGATTGTTTTCATCCATTGGCGGATCAGCCTGGGAACGTATCATGATCATAGCAAAAGAAGAATATCCTATGACAATAACAGCCATGAATAGCAGGATTGAATTCAACATTTCACGTTTACTTCGGATAAGGTAAATACCAAAAGCAAAGAACGCCAGCAATATAAAATTTATAAATATGCTATCAGACATAAAGGGTATACCCAGCAGTAAAATGGATATGATGGTGGTAATAAACCCTAAATTTCCTTCAAGTCCTTTGTGGGTTGCATAAATGCCAATGGCTAACGATGCAAGTAAAAATAATGCATAAATTAATAATCCTGAATTATATGGAAGCCCAAGGCTATTAATAAAAAATAATTCAAAATACGAGGCTACAGTGAATAAACCGGGAATAATTCCATACATAATACTTCCTAATAACAATGCCGCCACTCCCATTGCTATAATAACCCCGTTTCGGGTAATGGTGTATTTCCTGAAATAGTAAACGAGTACTATTGCCGGAATTGCCAACAGGTTCAACAGGTGAACACCTATTGAAAGCCCCATAAGATATGCTATAAGAATAAGCCATTTATTAGCATGTGGTTCATCTGCAACATTTTCCCATTTTAATATGGCCCAAAATACGATGGCTGTGAAAAATGAAGAAAATGCGTATACTTCTCCCTCTACGGCAGAAAACCAGAATGTATCGCTAAAGGTATATGCCAGGGCACCAACCAATCCACTACCAATAATAATCAGGGTTTTTCCCGGGGTATTTTCACCGTCTTTATTAATTATTTTGTTTGCAAGGTGTGTAATGGTCCAGAAAAGAAATAATATTGTAAGGGCACTTACCAATGCCGACATAGAATTGATCATCATGGCAACATTTTCGGGGTCGCCGGCAAACAATGAGAAGAACCGGGCAACTATCATAAAAAAAGGGGCCCCCGGGGGATGGCCTACTTCAAGCTTATAAGCTGAAGCTATAAATTCGCCACAATCCCATAAACTTACTGTTGGTTCAATGGTCATGAGGTATACTATGGCTGCAATCAGAAATGAAATCCAGCCGAATATAATATTTAGTTTTTTGTACTGATTCATTGATTATTTCGTTTTTGTTTGCGGGTGATAAAAATATTCAAATTATTCTATTAAGTAGAAATGTTTTCTAAACAAATTTGCAATTAATTGCAAATAAATGTTAAAATTGTAAAGTATACCAGCAATTTCTGAAAAAACAATTAAAATTAAACAATACTTTAAAGTGGTTCTTTCAATAAAAAATGAAGATTTACATTGTTATTATATTAAATATCTTACTAATTGCTAGTTCAAATGCCCAGTTTTATTTAACGGGGACCGATAATCCAAATCAAAAACTCCTTGAGATTAAAACAACACATTTCGAAGTGGTTTTTCCTGAAAATTACCTTCATGAGGGGCAAAGATTGGCTAACATGCTTGAGCAAACGTATAATATCGTGAAAAAAGACCTGGACGTTGAGCTAAAGAAAAAAATCCCGGTTTTATTGCATACAGGCACAATTTATTCCAATGCATTTGTATCCATAGCCCCATCGCGCACTGAAATTAATTACATTTCGCCACAACGGTCCTATTCAAGTGATTGGATGGAACATGTGGTTATTCACGAAATGCAGCATGTGATCCAGACGGGGAAACTTGAAGAAGGCATTTACAAAATATTTAAGGTGCTGCTTGGAGAGGGTGCCAAAGGAATTATAGCCGGACAATTTCCAATTTGGGCATACGAAGGGGATGCTGTGGTAACTGAAACCGCCCTTACAAAGTCTGGAAGGGGACGCAGTCCTTCATTCCTGATGGATTTAAAGGCTATTACATTAGAAGGGAAAAAGTATAGCTACGAAAAAGCATATTTCGGATCTTACCATGATCATGTACCAAGCTATTATGCATATGGTTATACCATGTCGTCTGTGGCCAGGGTTGAATACGACAGTATATTCTGGAAAAACATGCTGGAATATATTCCTAAAAAAACATATACACTTTACCCATCCTATTTTTCTGTTAAAAAGAATTATAATATTTCAAAAAAAGACTTATATAACCAGTCTATAGAATATTTTAAGGTTAATTGGGAAAATAGTACTAAAAATAATGAAGAATACAAATCAATAAATTCATTGCATAGAAATGAGTATACTGATTACATGTATCCGGTGATCACAGAAAAAGGAAATAGTATATGTTTAAAAAAACAAAATTCTAAAAGTGACAGGATAATAAGTATAGACAAAAGCGGGCACGAAACGCTGATTGCCTTTCCCGGGTTAAACGATATTGAAAGGTTATCTTATGCAGGAGGTATACTGGTATGGGCAGAAATAAAAAACCATCCTCGCTGGGAGAAAGAAGAACATTCAGTTATATGTGTGTTAGATATTAACAATAACGAAAAAAAAATAATCGGGAGAGGGTCAAAGTATGTTGTTCCGGCATTGAACGCAGAAGGGGATAAAATTATTGCTGTTGAAGCAGGGCTTCCAGGCTATGAAAATCTTGTTGTTTTTAATGTTAACACCGGAAATGTGCTGGCAAAATACAAAATTGAAAATGCTGCAATACAAATCCCTTCCTGGCACCAATATGAAAATAAAGTGGTTTATACGAAAATCACAACGGAAGGAAAATTTATTGAGGAAATAGATTTATCCTCAGGGTTGAGAAATACATTGTTTGGCCCGGTAAATTATGATATGCTGTCACCAGTTTACAAAGATGAAAATATTGTTTTTTCAGCAGCAATAAGTGGGACGGATAATTTATATGAACTTGATCCAACGAGTAAAGAGATTTATAAGCTAACACGTTCAAAATATGGTGCGTTTGACCCGCAAATCAATGCGAATAATAATGAAATAATATTCAACGAATATTCTTCGCTTGGTTATAATGTGGCATATTCAAATTTTACAGGTTTAACAAGAGAGAAGGTTAAATTTTCGGATTTTTATGAACCCCAAATTGTAAAAGAATTAAAAAAACAAACACAGGATGTTTTTTCTTTCAGTGAAAATGAAGCAAAGAAATTTGAGGTAAATAAATATTGCAGGTTTAAAAATATGTTTCATTTTCACACATGGGCACCTGTTGGTTTTGAACCTGTTCCTCAGGACATATTTCATGGAGGGCTATATCCCGGTGTTACACTTTTTACACAGAACCTTACCGAAACGCTTTATGGTTATGGAGGTTATGCCTGGAAAGAAGGTCATCATACGGCCAATGCGAATTTTACGGTTAATCGTTTTTGGCCGGTTTTTTCAATTGATTATCAAATAGGGGGTAAACCCTTGGTATTACCGCATCCTGAACAAACCGGAATGCCAGACCCTGAAGAAGGAAATCGTCAACATTTGTTGTTATCAACGTATGTACCTTTATTTTTTAACAAAGGCCCTGCCCTTATATCGTTTGAACCAAGGGTAAATATTGACTGGGATGATGCTTATAATTATAACGAAACAACCGGTACTTTTACAAAAGGGCTTACAAATTTGCAGTATTCCGGTACATTTTATATTTATTCCCGGCTTGCAAGAAAAGACATTTACCCATCACTGGGGTTTTTTACCAGGGCAAGGTTTTATCAGACGCCTTTTGAAGATAATTATGGAGAATTGTTTAACCTAAATTCGCGTATTTATCTTCCGGGTTTTTTTACCAATCATTCCATCAGGTTTTCTTATCAGTTTCAAAATCAAAATAGTGGGGCTTTACGGTATCCCTATTCATTAAGGTTTCCCAGAGGGTATCCTGCTTATCATAATAACCGGATGAATATGTTCACGGCAGATTATGCCCTGCCACTTTTTTACCCTGATTGGACTTTGGGTTCGATAGCTTACATTAAACGTTTTAAGTCAAATGTTTTTTACGACAGGGCTTTTGTAGAAGACATCTCCACTGGTGACAGGGACAATCCATTTATCAACGAATATTTTCAGTCGGTGGGTGTTGAACTTACTTCCGATATGCATGTGGCCCATATCTTCCTGCCTATATCTTTTGGGGTGAGGGTAACATATAAGATGTTGAATGGGGAAACAATATTTGAGCCATTGATAAGTTTAAATTTATACTGATAGAACTTGATTTTGTTAATTATAAAAATAACAAAATCATAGTTTTTTCACGAATGCCGCATGAACTCAGGTTTAATTTTTCACAACCGGAACGTAG
>JBNLCS010000178.1:0-1585 GCA_050303935.1 Bacteroidales bacterium | reverse complement strand
ATTAAACATCCATGCACTGAATTTCACAACAAGGACATGAACGAAACATTGCCTGCCCCGAATTTTCGGGGGATGTTCCACGATCAACCATTACAAATGCTAATACACTTTTGTATTTTATTATAAAACAGATGTTTAATTAAATTCTATTCAAGTGAAATAAATTTTCTGCTATGTACTCAAAATTCCTTATTTTTACTTGTAATAATGCTTTTTCGTAAAACAGGACCGAAACAAAAACATGAAAATTGTCAAAACATTTATGGATATTTATTCTTTAAATAAAAAGATCATATATAATTCACGTAAACCAACATACCACAATGGAAAAAAAGTACGGTTTTACCAAACTAGCCCTCAATGAATTTAATTCATGGCTTAAAAATCAGAGCATTTCAAGAACAGTTACCTATATTCAGGAACATCACACGTACAGACCTGATTACGATAGTTTTAACGGGTCTAATCATTTTCAGTTGCAAAAGTCAATGAAAAATTACCATGTTAATGAAAACGGATGGAGGGATATTGGTCAGCATTTTACAATCTTTCCTGATGGAACAATAGTAACCGGCAGAAGTCTTGAATATTCACCGGCATGCATCAAAGGTATTAACTCAAAATCTGTTTGTATTGAGAATTTAGGGAATTTTGATACCAATGGTGATACAATGACAGAAGAGCAAAAAAAAGCAATCCTTGAGGTAACAGCCTCTCTTTCAGTGAAGTTTAACGTAACAGTAAATACCGATAAAATAATTTACCACCACTGGTTTAATTTGGATACCGGTGAAAGAAATAACGGTACCAAAAACAATAAATCGTGCCCGGGAACTAATTTTTTTGGAGGAAATAAAGTTACCAATGCACAAAATAATTTTATCCCCCTGATTAAACCTATTGTGGCCAGTTTAAGCCCTGAAAAGAAAAATGTGAAAATATCGAGATATGTTTCTGTCACCGCAAGCAGGTTAAATGTGAGGGAAGGGGCAGGTATTCAATTCAAAAAAGCTGCAGGCAAAAGCCCCGTGGAATTTGGAACTATATTACGGATTTTTAACGAAACAAATGGATGGTACAAAATTTCCAATTCATCGGAATATTGGGTATCGGGTAAATACACAACAGATGTTGTAAGGGCTGAAGTAAACGCCAGTGTACTGAACATCAGGAAAGGGCCGGGAACAAATTTTGCGAAAGTTGGCAAATTAGTTTCAGGACAGGAAGTATTTATTTATGCCGAAGACAGTAACTGGTGCAGGATAAATGATGATGAATGGGTAAGCAAAAATTACCTGAACATATCTTAATTTGTTTCTTGCAAACAAATGCTAAATAGTGTCGGCAAGAATACTCCATTTTCTTCGTTACGCTTGCCAAAAAACTGGTTAGAATTCGTTTTTGAAATTTTTAATTAGATTATAAAAATGTTATCTTTAGTATAGCATACAACCTAAACATGTAAAAGACAATTTTATGATATCCCGAAACCCTTTAGACCAAAACATCCCTTTAAAAGCCAGATTCATATATTACGAAATTGCTGGTCCATAGTTAATTACAGTATTTAAAAAATATTTACAAA
>JBNLCS010000177.1:0-2073 GCA_050303935.1 Bacteroidales bacterium | reverse complement strand
GTTCCCCTCCCCTTATGACTCCCCGCATGATTTAACAATTGTAGCTATATTCGAGTTAAATAAAAAAATAAATATTTCTGCTAATTGGTTAATTAAATCGGGTCAACCTTTAAATGCACCTGCTATGCGGTATGAATATGGCGATTTGGTTATACCGTATTATCCAGGCAGAAACCAGGACAGGTTGCCAGCATACCATAGGATGGATTTGGGCATTACGATAAACGAAATTTTTGCCAATAAGGGGAAAAAATATGAAGATGAATTCGTAATATCTATATACAATGTATATTTCAGAAAAAACCCAGACGTTGTATATTTTGATCAAGACATTGATGTTGATTTTTATAAAACCACAGCGTACAGGGTCACATATATTCCATTTTTACCGGCCTTTACTTACAATTTTAAATTTTAATAGAAGATGAAAATTAAAAAGATATTTTTACCGTTAAGCGTTTTTCTTTTGTTTCTTGGGCTATATTCATGCGAAGAAGAAATAACATGGGAAGAAGAAGTACTACCAGAGATGCTGGTGGTTGAAGGTGGTTTAACCAATGAAATGAAAATTCATGAAATACAATTAACAAAATCCGCTCCCTATTTTTCAAATGTTAAAACACCTGCTGTAACCGGAGCAATTGTAAGCATGACTGGTAATAACTCGACCATAGAATTTGTTGAAAACCCAGAACAACCAGGAATATATGAAACAACTGTGGAAACATCAGGAATTGCAGGTGTTGAATATACATTAAACATTGAACTGGCTGGAGCACTAAACGGTACAACCCGTTATAAATCTACTGGTACGCTGATAAGAGGTATAGAATTGGATACTATGGAAGCCCTTTTATTTGAAAACCCTTTTTATTTTCCTGGGTTTGGTGATGATTCCCTGGTTACCGTTTGTATTGCATATGGTAAGGAACCAGCTGAAATTGAGAATTTTTACCAGATAAACCTTTTCCACAATAACATTCTTCAAAATGATACCATTGATGAAGTGTCATTAACAACAGACAAAGAAGGTATGAACGGAGAAAATGTACATACTATGTATTTTTTTGAACAATTTAATGAAGATGACACGTTACAGCTTGAAATTATATCTGTGGAAGAATCGTACAGAAATTATGTTATCGGATTACAGAATATCGTGAACCAATCGTATGACCCTTTTGATATGTCGGGCCCGCCGGCCAATGCTTTAGGTAACATTACAGGTGAAAATGGAGAAGAAGCCATTGGTTTCTTTAAACTGGCTTATGTTACCAAGGCTGAAACATTGGTAAAAATGGCTGAAATTGATGAGGACTAGCAACTATTCAGTGGTATTTTGTATTTTCATTTCAAATAGTTCTGAAAAATGTCAAAAAAAAATAAAAAAAACAGGGATGGCATAGTGTATTCAACAAATGAAGATTTTAATTATCACTATGAAGAAGAAGAACCTGAAGAAACACTGCCACCGCAACAACAAAATTTACAGGTAATGCTTGACAAAAAATCAAGGGGAGGAAAACAAGTCACATTAATTACAGGTTTCAAAGGTAATGACGATGATTTAAAAAATCTGGGAAAATCTATAAAGGGTAAATTAGGGGTAGGTGGCTCTGCTAAAAATGGTGAAATTCTTATCCAGGGAGATTTCAGGGACAGGGTATTGGATATTTTGAAAAAAGAAGGGTATAACCAAACAAAAAAATCCGGGGGATGATTCCCCCGGACTAAGTTCAAATAATCACGCAACATCGAATCGGGAGCTTAGCCTTAGCTCCCAATCAGGTGTATTTTCAATTCTATTTCATCTTTTAAAAGCATGTCTTTCATATTGTAATCCCAGCTTACATCATATTTTTTTCTGTCAAACACCAACTTACCAGTAATTTTAACTTGTTCTCCATCTTTCTCTATGTTAATATCTGTTACCTTTTCTTCATGTGTAATGCCCCTTATCGTAAGTTTTCCCATAGCTTCATTTCCATCTACATTTGTAATTTCAAAACTTGCATTAGGATAATTTTCCACATCAAAAAAATCGGGTGACTTTAAGTGTCCTATTAACTTTTC
>JBNLCS010000176.1:0-2089 GCA_050303935.1 Bacteroidales bacterium | reverse complement strand
TTTATATTTTGGGTACAAAGCGCCAAGGTTGCCATGTTTTTGAATGTGAAGGGCATATTCCTCCCAATTGCTCTTGCCTGTATTGTTTTGATGTTTCCAGGCACATTCACACCAAAGAAACACAAGGTCTTCATCAAATTTCCTCATCCATTGATGAGAACTATTCGTGTAATTAATTGTATCACCTCTGGACCATGGCCTGTCCTGGTCAGTTATGGTATACACGCGGAATTTATGCAAAAAAGCTTTTAGTTCCTCCGGTGTCCTCTCTTGTTGCACACGCCATATTGCCTGGGCAAATGTATTGCCCCCTCCCCAAACGGTGATCCAAATCGGACGGTCGTCATTTTCATCTGCCATTTTAATAATTAGATTACTGCCCTCTGAATCGTTACCTTCACCAATGAATTTCATCCCCATTTTTGTGCTTCCCAGTACTATACGGGATCGCAAATAACCGGGAGAAGGCCAGTAGCCTATTTCCTGCTTTAATTCATCGTCTTCAAATTTTTCCTGACTAGACCGTTTTTTTAAATTTGGCAGGTCTTTTTCATACGCGTTTAATGCATCATGAATAAGATCAATACGTTCTCTTCCACCGGTATTGCTCCAACCTGTCGTGGCTATAAGCGCTTCAATCTCAAACAGGTCCGCATGTGCAAGCAAGCGAATCATAGACTCCATATCATCCGGTTCAATATCATTGGGAGCAATGTCGGTTAGTACTACTATTCGTGGTTTTAAATCTTTCTTTTCTGGTTCTTTATTTGCGTAAACTTGTGTTAGAATACAAGTTAAAATTATTAGGGTTATATTTTTTGGTTTCATTTTTACATTATTAAGCTCCTAAAGATACATTTTTTACCACAAAAGTCACCTTTTTGAGGTAAACCGATGTCATATACATCTTTAAATGCATTTCCTCCGAATTCATACTTTAATAATGTTAAGATGGTGATAAATTAAAGGTTATGCCAGTCTGTAAAACTGTTACTTTTTAAAATTAGTTTTCATTCCTATTTCTTCTGCATGATATAAACACTATCATTCTTACATGATAAAATACCCGGATAATGAAATCCCTTTATTTTTTTAAAACCCTCAATTTCACCAAAAGTTATAACATAATTGTCATTATCAACAAACCACCAACTTTTACTTTCTTTGGTTGCTCCATCATATAAACAAATTCCGGTGTTATACCATGCATTAAACTCAAAGCCCCCATCAATTTCCGTAGGTTTAACTTTTTTATTCTTCATAAGGTAATTTAAAGAATCCCATCTTGCACGATTCCAGGATAAATAGTCGTGCGTTGCACTTACACTAAAAAACGTCACTGTTAGCAAACAAATAATGGCGGCCAACGTTGATGTTTTTGTGAAAGTTACCTGAACAGGCAACAGCAATAATACTATACATGCAAATAAAGGCACTGTGTACCTGTCAAAATAGCTCGAACTTAATGCTATTAAACTAAAATATCCAATTATAGTTAGAAATGTGAAAAGTCTAAGAAGGGACATATGTTGAAGTAAATATTTAAGTCGTGTTCCATTTCTGATATATTTTTTTTGAAAAAGTAAAAAAAACAGCCCCAGGTTTGCTAAAATACTTATTGTTTTAAGAAAAATTATCCAATACGTATGATTAACATATGGGGATATATTCTCACCCCAATAACTATCTTTTAGTAGCTTAGGCCCTAAACCAAGGTTATAAAATATGTTGCCTTTTGGGAAATGTGTGCCCCCGATTAACAATAGGACAATGACTACTATGCCGATGATCAAAGATGTTCTTTTTGAGGCTTCAAAATTACGTTTGATATTTTTCCAAAAAATAACAACGATAGGAAATGAAAACAATCCAACATAAAGCATTGAATCAATTATCCTTACAAAAACATGATATAAATCTATGGAAGAAAATAAATTTGGCAAATCTCCAAATTCAACAATGTGTTTAGCACTTTCTGCTGACTGTTTTAACCAATAAGAATAAATAACCAACGAAAGTAATGTAACAATAAATGGAATAGATAAGTAAATTTTGCTAAGTATGTTCTGTTTTCTAAAAAAGACAGTAA
>JBNLCS010000175.1:0-5406 GCA_050303935.1 Bacteroidales bacterium | reverse complement strand
ACATTTTCTTTTCCGAAATTTAAGAAAGGCGTAAGGTCGTAACTGAACGACGTGTAACCGTAGGGATGCACACCCAGTGATTTTCCGTTTATAAAAACTTCGGAATTCATGTAAACACCTTCAAAATAAATGGAAACCCGTTTACCATTCCAATCCTTGGGTACAGTAAAACTTTTACGGTACCAGCCTACACCCGACGGAAAATAACCTCCGGCCCCACCCATGGGGTTTTTAGGGCTTAAATTACCTTCAATGCTCCAATCGTGCGGTAAGTCCAGGCTGCGCCAGCTCTCATCATTAAAATCATTCGTTTTGGCTTCAGAAGTATCACCCAGAAAAAATTTCCAGCTATAATTGAACAACTGTTTTCTTTCTATGCTGTTTTGTGCATAGCCAGCAAAAGCGCTTAAAAATAGTATGCAAACCAATACTATTTGTTTTTTTAAATGATTCCCTGTGTGTGAATTTAAGCAGTGCATCTTATTAATTTTTATATTTCTATTCTATAATTATTCAATAAAATAAAATGTTAATAAACTATTGTTTACCAAGGTATTCCAAAGTAAATCCATAGTAACGTGATTTATTTCCCGGAATGCTATATTTATCAAGTGTCCTGGTACCCCAGCTATCATTCCCCCCCACCCCGTGAATGTTCTGGTCAATGTTTACTTCGTTTATTTGATAAATACCTTCCATCAATTGTCGTTTTTAGCCATGCAACACCTTTGATAAGTACTTTTTTAGTCTACAGTGAGCATTGAATTGTCACGTAATTCTATTGTTCAACAGGTTGGCTAATCCTTTACTAATTGAACCAATAGTACAGAATGCGCAGGAATATCAATACTTAATTGTTTATTTTTAACCTTGCCAATTTTAAAATCTGATATATTCACCTTTTCAGCTTTATCAAAATCGTTATAATCGTTAAAGCTCTCACTTGATACAATTTGAGCATTTGCAACTTTTAAATTCTTGTTTAGCATACAATCGATCGAAACAGTTTTGCCAGGATTGGAATTTGTAAGTGTAAGGCTTATCACTCCATCTTTTTGAGAAGCAGAAACAGTTACGGCCGGTATAGATTCTCCATTAAACGTATAATCTTCTGTCTTCAATTCTACAGGAACGAGGTTGGCATCCTGGTGCACATTGTACATCTTAAAAATGTAATAGGTAGGCGTTTTTACCATTGCCATACCTTTTGTTAGAATAGGTGACTGCAACACATTTACTATTTGTGCAATATTAGCCATGCTTATCATGTCGGTATGATTATTAAATATGTTAAGGTTAATTCCTGCAACTAATGCATCACGGACTGTATTTTGCTGTTGCAAGAAACCACCTTTTGTTCCTGGCAATTGGTCATACCAGGTACCCCATTCATCTACTATTAATTTAATTTTGCCTTCGGGGTCATATTTACGCATTACTGCAAGGTGTTGATTAATATAATCCTCAACCATCATTGTGTTTTTCAACGTTGAAAACCACAAATCTTCTCCAAAATCTATTGAAGCACCTTTGCTTGACCAATCTCCTGTAGGCAAAGTGTAATAATGCATGGAGACACCTTGTGTGAGGTTGAGTTTATCCTCCATTTCAGACATAATGGTTTCTGTCCAATGCGTATCTCCACCAGCAGGACCACAAATTACTTTCTGAAAGTTATCGCCTCTTACATATGCAGAATAGTTTCTGTAAAGGCCGGTATAATATTCCGGAGACATTTCTCCACCACAGCCCCAGGTTTCATTACCAATCCCCCAAAATTTAACATCCCAAGGGTCTTCTCTTCCATTTTTCTTGCGCAAATCAGTCATGGGGCTTGGATAACTTGAAGTAACATACTCTACCCAATCCCTTGCTTCCTGAACGGTTCCAGAACCAACATTAATGCTTAAATAAGGTTCGGTACCTATCAATTCACAGAAATCCAAAAATTCGTGTGTCCCGAAACTGTTATCTTCAGTTACGCCCCCCCAAAAAATATTTACCATTGAAGGTCTATCTTCTTGAGGGCCTATGCCATCTTTCCAATGGTACGTATCTGCGAAACAACCTCCAGGCCACCTCAATACAGGAACTTTCATTTCTTTAAACGCTTCAACAACATCTTTCCTATATCCATTGATATTGGGTATATCAGAATCTTTGCCAACATAAATTCCTTCGTAAATACAAGTTCCTAAATGTTCTGAAAAATGGCCGTAAATTTCTTTATTGATTTTAGGCCCAACTGAATCAAGGTGTATCACTAGCGTGTTTTGAGCAAATAAATTTACTGCAAACAATACACTTACTATCAACAATCTAACTCTCATTACTTTAACGTTTTTTAAAATTAACTTTACTTTTTTATGAATTTTATTAACTACCATTTAATGTTTTGCTCAATAAAAGTTACTAAGCTATTGGCCATTTCTTCCTGTTCTTTTACCGAGGGGTGTCCCGGAGTATCTTTAAAAGGGAAAAAATGGGTATATAACTTGTTATCATTCAAACTTTCAACAGCTTGTTTTATATAGACCGGCCACTTAGAACCTTCACGGGTAGCATCCATGCTTCCAAGAGCACATATAATACTGGCATCAGGATAATGGCTCCTGAGCTTGGCAACAAATTGCCGGTAAGCATTAACCAAATACTCATCGCTTGGAGCTTCTGTTCCAAAATTGGCTTTAAAATCGGTCCTGTCTGGTAAATTAACCAACCATGAATCATTCTGAAAAAGGTTTATTACAACAACATCCGGCTGGTATTGAGAAAAGTCCCAATTACTGGTTGAGTCGGCCGGTGCCAAACGATTATATATATCCGGCATTATGAATGAAAACCAACTAATAGTTATTCCTATCCCGCTTTTGCAGATACACTGATATTCAGCATCGAAACGGCGAGCAGTAATTGCCGAGTAACTTAAATAATTATTTGTAAAAATACTATCCGGACTATCGCTGCCAGAGGTATCTTCAACAGCGTAACCCGCAGTTATTGAATTGCCATAGAATTCAATTTTCCGTTTTTTGGGGGCAGATTTAGGCAATACCTCAGCATTGTTATTAATACTGAAACCATAAAACGTTGTTTTTCCCCTGTCCCACTCTGTACGCTTAAAAATTTCAATTGAGTGCTTTCCTTCCGACAGCCCGGCAGTTAACTGATAGTATTGTTCAGTGGTATCAGGCCTTAGTAGGGAAATGCTGTCATTATCGATAATGACATTGTAATAATTATCTCCTGTTTCATCCTTCATTATAACGCCAATCTTCTCTCCTTTGAAATTCAATTTTATAGAAGTACCAGACCAGTATAACCCCGCCCCCTTGTTCGTTACAGTATCAATCCGACCCCAGTATTCAATTTCATGGTTCAAATAGTTTACAAACAGTTCTTTCTTATTAGTACAACTTAATAAGATAACCATAGGTATAACAAGCAGTCTACTAATATTTTTCATATAAATTTTCCTTTACTTTCTGGTTATTTTAAATACTACAGCAATATCATTTGTAACTATCTTGAGCTGTTTAATAAATAAAGCATCGCCTTTTTGCTCCCACGAAATTTTTTCGTTGCTGCCAAGTACTTCAATCTTTTCAATTTTATCTGAACAACTATTTGCTCCAAGTGCTTTCAATTTAATATCTTCCATAGGAAAACCAAGTATGGTAGCATAAAGGATATTTCCTTTCTGGTTGTAACGAATGTCTTTTGCTGATAATTTAACTTTACCTTCATTAAACCCTTGTTTTTTAATAGGATTTATTTCTTCAACAGAAGGGCCCTCTCCAAAAACCGTCCATGGCCTTGTATCGAAGATGCTTTCTTTATTGATATCCATCCAAGCGGCAATACCTTCAAGAATAGATACTTCTTTGTCATCAATGGTTCCATCGCCGCGTATAGGAATACTTAACAAAAGGTTGCCATTCTTGCTGACAATATCAACTAACATGTGTATAACAGTTTTTGCTGATTTGTACCAGTTGCCATCATATATGCCCCTGTTATAATGCCAACTACCAATACACGAACATGTCTGCCATGCTTCGGGCTGTGCTTCATCGGGCGCACCACGCTCAACGTCCCATACCAAACATTGCTTTTGTTCATCGGTAAGTATCTTTCCTAACAATACAGCTTCCAGTATATCATGGTGTGTAGCCATGTTTTGGTTGTAATAGTGTGCGGCAATTTTTAATCCGGCATCACTTACAGGGTAAAGAGGAAGTCCTGTATCATCGAAATAAAGCAGGTCAGGATTATATTTTTTTATTAAATCCATAGTGCGGTTATAAAAATTATCGCAATAATCCTGCGACGGGGTAGTGACAACATCTTTCTGCCATTCCCAGCCCCAGCCTTTACTTAATTCATGGTTTTGGGCATAAAGATCCTGGGGATCAAGTCCTTCCCACCATGTGCCTCTACCATCGGCTTTTGTAAGATTACCATCGTAAGGAACGCCTTTAAATTCTCCTGTTGTATCAGCCCCTTGAGCTGTTTCGTAGAATGTCCACGCGTGAGATGCATGCACGCTCAATCCCAATGGGAGCTCATGTTTTTTTGCAGCTTGGGCCCATCCATCAATAATATTCTTTTGGGGACCTAATTTAACAGAATTCCATTCCTGGTATTTGCTATCCCACAAGTCAAAGTTGTCGTGATGGTTAGCCATAGCAAAGAAATATTGAGCACCTGCACGCTTATACAAAGCTACCAACGTGTCTGGATTCCAGGTTTGTGCTTTCCAATCGTGAATAACATCTTTAAAACCAACCTTAGAGGGATGTCCGTAATTTTCCACATGCCATTTGTAATAATCTGACCCTTCTGCATACATTCCCCGTGCATACCAATCGCCTTGTTCGGGCTGACACTGAGGGCCCCAGTGTGCACAAATGCCGAACTTGGCATTGCGGAACCATTCGGGAACTTTGTATTGACTAAGAGATTCCCAGGTAGGTTCAAATTTTCCTTTTCCAACAGGTTCTTTGTTTGTATTTACCTTTACCTGAAACTTTTCCTGAGCATGAACGCTCAGGCTCAGCAAGGTTACTGCTATTACTAAAATTTTGACTTTCATTTATAATAATCTTTCTTTGTATTGAATTTGAATGATGGTTACGAAATACTCTAATTAGTACTTACCAGAAAACCATTTTCTATAAGCCACTTATAACAAGCATTTGGCCATCCTGATTGAGTTCCACCCCTCTCCGAAAGTCCATATCCATGTCCGCCATGCTCATATATATGTAATTCGCAAGGCACATTATGTTCCCGCATGGCCAAAGCATATTTTATACTGTTTTGAACCGGTACCGCCCCATCATCAATTGAGTGAACCATAAATGTTGGCGGGGTTTTGTCAGTTACCTGAAGTTCGTTTGAGAA
>JBNLCS010000174.1:0-6109 GCA_050303935.1 Bacteroidales bacterium | reverse complement strand
AAGATGAACTTTTTTGTGTCTCTCACATCGTCCGGTATTAATCCGTCAATTGCAACGATCAGTTTTTGTCGTACCAGGTTTGAAATAAAATGCTCTTGTGCAGGGTTTATGTTCCCGGTTTGCCACATCAAGCCTATCCTGATAAAAAATGGATAAACAATTTTTAAAATAGTGTCCTCAAACCCCATTTGCATGATGCATTTTGACAATGTTTTTTCAAATCGCTTTTCGTCCATATCGATCATGGTAACTATCAGGCCTTCTATCTGTGACTCATGGCTAAGTGACTCGCGGGCCATGGAACTCACCTGGTTATTTAATTCTTCATTCTTTAAACTTGCTATTTTAGATATTTTTATACCGTTCCTGTTTAGTATTGATATGTTTAATAGCTTCTTCAAATCTTCATCAGAATAGTACCTTATGTTCGTTGATGTACGGCGGGGGCAAACCAGGTTGTATCTTTTCTCCCATATTCTAATTGTGTGTGCTTTAATTCCCGACAGTTTTTCCAACTCCCTAATTGAATACTCAGACATTTTTCTGTTTAATTTTGTTGTCAAAATAGTAAACATTAGTAGAAAGAAAAAGTTTATTTGTTCACTGGGATTAATATTTTAATGTAAAGTCAAAAATCCCCAATGCTTGATGAATAAAGTAACAGGAAGTATTATTAGATATTTTAAATCAGTGAAACTATGATTTTAGAAACGATAGTGGACTGAAATTACGAAGCCGGACTGATCCCGATGCCACACAATCGGAATCCTGGGTCGTATTCCCCGTACCTTGGTGCGAAAATATTTTTTGTTTCTTCTGGCTTACCTCGTCAGCTTGCTGCAAGGTAGCTGATTTACCTGAATTGAATGTGTTGGGTTAAAAACCGGTGTTATGTTAACAGAAAAGTGATGGATGAAGCCATTTGGGAAAGCTCATGAAAAAAGACAAAGCCTCTCCATATCAAAAGTGACGCGTCACTGGTAATCCGTATGCAGAACATGTCAGGTCTTTCTGATCAGGGAAATACCATCCCGTATTGGTAATACTATGTTTTCCACCCTGGGGTCGTTTACAACATGTTTGTTAAAAGAAACGATTGCTTTAGTATCCGGGTCATCCTTTTCGTTTTTATCAATCACTTTACCGTCCCATAATACATTATCTGCTAAAATAAAGCCACCCTTTTTCAGCTTGGGTAACACAGCTTCATAGTAATCAATATACTCCTGCTTATCGGCATCAATAAAAATAAGGTCAAAATAGCTTTTTTGTGAATGGATAATTTCCAGGGCATTGCCAATATATAACTTGATTTTTTCCTTTACACCGGCTTTTTCAAAATACGTTAGGATAAATTCTTCAAGTTCATCGTTTTTTTCTATGGTAATCAATTTTCCTCCCTGTTTTAACCCTTTTGACAAGCAAATGGCCGAATATCCGGTATAGGTCCCTATTTCCAATATACTTTCCGGGTTAATCATATAACTGATCATTTCAAGTAGTTTTCCTTGCAAATGCCCTGATAGCATTCTGGGTTGGAGCACCTCAAGGTGTGTTTTTCTGTTTAGTTCGAACAATACTTCATCTTCCGGTGTGCTGTTGTTTTTAATATACTGTTCTAATTCTTGATCAATTGTTAACATATCAACTATATATTAAAACACTTTGGTCATTGTCCTGGAACACCTCATTTGCTATATCACGTATCTGAGGTGCAGTAAGCGCATCTATTTTTTGGTTGACCTCATGAATGGTCTCTACATAATTAAAAACCAGCATGCTTTTTGCCATTGAGAGCATGTACCCTTCCTGGTTTTCCGATGATATGGCAAGATGGCCGATCAATTGTTTTTTTGCTTTACTAAGTTGAAGGGTCCCTAATTTTAATTCACGCAACGATTTTAATTCTTTTTTTACCTGGTCAATACTTTTTTGCAGGTTCTTTTCGTCGGTACCAAAGTAGATGTTAAATACACCTGTGTCAGAATACGGTGTGTAGTTTGATTCTATATTGTAGGTATACCCCTTTTTTTCGCGTAGTGATAAATTTAACCGGCTGTTCATGCCAGGCCCGCCCAACAGGTTATTTAAAAGGTAAAGCCCCGGCCTGTTTTTATGGTGGTAATTATAGGCCGTGCTGCCAATTATGCAATGCGCCTGGTACGTATTCCTGTTAATGTTTTTTGTTTCTGGTAAATATTCATTAAACAACTGGCGTTGAAAGTTCCTTGTGTTCGAAGGGATTGAGCCAAAATATTGCGAAGTGAGCCTTACAAGTTTTTTAAAAGGTATGTTACCAACCGAACTCAAAACAATCTGATCAGTATTGTATGTCCTGTTCATAAATGCTCTAATAGTGTTTGTGGAAAAGCTGTTCAGGCTATGTTCGGTCCCGAGTATGCTGCGGCCAAGGGGGTTGTTTTTAAAAATAAGTTCTTCAAATTCATCATAAATAAGCTCAGAGGGCGAATCCTTATACGAATTTATTTCGTCGACCACCACGGCGCGTTCCTTCTGTATCTCATTTTTAGGGAAAACCGAATTGAAAACAATATCGCTTATTAATTCTATGGTACGGTTATAATACTCGTTTAAAAAAGATGCGTGGATGCAGGTTTCTTCTTTGGTTGTGTAAGCGTTCATCTCACCTCCAACATCCTCAAGCCGGCTTAATATATGGTACGCTTTTCTTTTAGCTGTTCCCTTAAACACGGCATGTTCAATAAAGTGGGCCAGTCCATGTTCGTGTTCTTCCTCATCGCGTGCACCGGTATTCATAATAATACCAAAATGGCCTACCAGGCTGTTTGTCGATTTGTGTATCAGCCTTATGCCATTTTCGAAGGTGTGAAATTCGTATTGCTCCATGTATATAAAATTGCACAAAAGTACAAATGATTGAGGAAAAACATGAATTATTGAAAGGGAAATAATTTTTGAAAAAAATAGAAAAAACATTTGCAGGAAATTTTTTTTTACTAAATTTGCCACCGCTTTTAGCAGGTCGGTGCCATAGCTCAGTTGGTAGAGCAACGGACTGAAAATCCGTGTGTCCCTAGTTCGATTCTTGGTGGCACCACACAATCGGACTTCTTCCATTTTTTGGTCGAAGTCCTTTTTCTTTTGTGTCCACCCCCGACACCCCCAAAGCCTTGTAACGCAACAAAATGTCCCACGGACGGACGAAATCCACCGCCACTTTTTTATCTTTTAAATAAAGGTTCGACCCAACCTTATCCAAAAAAATTTTTATTTCCTCAAAATCATTTGAAAAAGCAAGCTTGCCCGCATTGTGAGCCATCTCCAGCCAGTCCCGCATAGGTTCGACCCAAAGCTTCGCCTTTTGCCCAAAATTTTTGCGTTGTTGCTCCAATTCAATTTTCAATTTTATCAGTTCTTCTTTTTTATTTAAATAAGTGGAACGGTCAACAATTCCATCCAGGAAACCACCAATCAATTTATCCAGTTTCTCTTGTGTACCTGTTATCTTTAATTCCAAATTTTGGACAAAAGACTGAAGCTGCCTGCGCTCTTCCCCTTCCCACAATTCCAAACGTTCAGAAATCATCGGTTTCCACGCACTTGGCAAGGCTATCTTCTTTAAATGCCCTCTGAGTTCATCCAACATCAGGTCGTCCCTCAAGTAACTTTGCCCGCAGTACCCTTTCTTTTTGGAACACCTGTAATAAACATATACACCCCCGCATCCTTTGGCATATTGTGCTGTAATCATGCAACCGCACTCCCCGCACTTCAAAAGTCCTGTAAACGGAAAATTATGAGCATGCTTGCTTTTTCTCGGTCGGCTGTTTTCATTTAATCGGTCTTGAACCGCTTCAAATAATTCTGTGGAAACTATCGGCTCATAATTTCCTTCGTACATCTCCCCCTTGTACTTTATCATTCCCATATACAAAGGGTTTTTCAGAATCCAATAAACCGATGATTTTGGCAACGCTCGTCCCTTCCCGTTCACAATGCCGTAAAAACTAAGGCGGTACCTTAACGAGTTTACACTTTCATCCCCGTTGGCGAAATCTTTAAAAGCCTTTTCTACTATTTTTGACTTTACTGGGTCAGGTTCAATATTCCGTGTTTTCCTGTTATTCACATATCCTAAAGGGGCTTTACCAATCCATTCACCCCGCCTTAGTTTTTGCCGTATGCCACGTTTTACATTCTCTGAGAGATTATCGGAGTAATACTTACTCTGCCCAAAAGCAACCTGCAGCATGAACAACCCTTGTGGGGTTGGTTCAAACCAAAAAGTAGGAAAACGCAGTGCTTCTACCTTTTTAATATCTATCAAATAAATAATTTGCCCGCCATCCACACTGTTTCGGGCTAAACGGTCGGGGTGCCATGCCAGCAATCCTATTGGTTCTTTGGACGAATAGATTTTCTCAAGCATCTTATTAAACTCTGTCCTTCCAGGAGTCTTTGCACTTTTGCTTTCAATAAAGCGTTCCGATATTTTTACCCCCTCCCTTTGGGCAAATTGCTCCAGTTCGAACAATTGTGCTTCAATTGACATTACCTGCCTTTCTTCGGCTTCCGAAGATTTACGGGCATACAAGAAATACTTTGTGTTACTCATGTTTTCCTACTTTTTATTTTGAACAAAATTTTCAATTTTTTCATGCTACAAGTTGCTTTTAGCCGTGAAACACGTCCAAGCTTGCTTTTTCAAATGATTGCCGACCCTTTGCCAACGCTCTTATCGCTCCTTTTTTATTTTTTGTCATGGTTTTTGAGCCAACGCTTCATTTACCCTTTTACTATTTGCATGGTTTTGTTTACTATAAATATAGTATGCAAAAGCAAAGGGCAAATCCAGCCACACAAAATCAAAAACACATGCCAAAAATAAAAGCCGTCCCTTCAGTGTCCAAAAGCTTAAAAAAGTGAAGCCCCCTTATTTTGTCATATTTTTTGTCCCTCCACTTCGTTCTGCAATTGCAAAAGCACGCACCCTTCGGGATGCACAACCGAGTGAAACGAGCTCACGAACACCTTTAAAATAATTATCAGGTGAGTAAACTTTTGCAACGGCAATACACCAGCACACAAAACAAAAAATCCGCCAAAAACGTGGTCTTTCATTTTTTCAGCCTTTGCCCACCCCTCCGCAAGCAAGAGTAAAGAGCAAATTAATGAGGTTATTATTTCAGGAATACTTGGACTGAAATAATCAAATCGAATTAATCCCGAAAACGAAGTGCATCGGGATTCACTGAAACCATATATTAAAGCGGTATTAATTTCCTCTTTACACTTGCTTAAACCCACTCCCCCAACAGAAGAAATAAAATTTTTTTTAGAAGCCAACCCGCCGTCAATTATAAAAAAGATAAAAAAGTGGCGGTGGATTTCGTCCGTCCGTGGGACATTTTGTTGCGTTACAAGGCTTTGGAGGGGAGTGGTGTCGATGGAGGGGGGATAAAAAAAGAAGGAAAGGAAGGAAAAAATCCGACCTTTCCACCTGCGTGGAGATTTGCGAACTCTGTTCGAAGTTATTTCGAAGAAAAGCTGAACCAAGCTTCCGAATGAGTTCGAACAAATACAATTATTTATCAACAAGTTATTAGCAAACTTCATTAGTTATCAACTGTTTAAAGGTTTTTTTCATCAAGTCGTCATCAGCGTCCACATGGCGACCTTTGGTCGCCAACACCCGGACGGATGCGTCCAGCATCAGAGCGGGAACCGCCAGCAACTGAACGTCAAAACAGGTCGTCCGAACGTCAGCGATGGAGGGCGTTTTAACGCCCTCGCCAGGCATCGTTATGGATGGAGGCGTCAAAGCAATGAACGGCGACGTCGGCTTGATGAAACCATCAGCATGTTGCAGCGTCAGGGAGGCATCGTCAAGGGTCGGAAAGGGATTTTCTTTCAAACTTTCAGGCTTGCCTTCCGAACAGGAAGGCTGATATTGCGGGCGGAACAAATGATTTTTCAAATCATCAGGCTGCAAGCCTGAGATTTTCTTCATCCGGGCGGTTTGGAAAGCTTGTTTCAGGGTCAACGGAGTGAACCGGGGAGAGAAAACAGATAAAAAACCGGATATTCCTTTCAGCATCAAAATAGGAAAAGACCTTTCGGCGGTTTC
>JBNLCS010000173.1:0-2293 GCA_050303935.1 Bacteroidales bacterium | reverse complement strand
TGGCCACCATCAAACCTTGCCGGAGTGCACAGAGCGAGATTGATTGCTAATTTTTTGCCTGAATTTGACTGGCATCCAATCATTCTAACTGTCCATCCTGATTATTATGAAGAAAAGCCTGATTGGGATATGCTAAAAACTGTGAATCAGGATGTTGAAATAGTTCATGTAAAAGCAAAAAAAGTGAAAAAGCCAAGAATTATTGGTGATATTGGATTGCGATCGTTCTCTTTTTTAAAAAAGAAAGCACTAGAAATAATCCAAACAAGAAAAATTGATTTTATCTGGATCCCTATTCCATCCTTCTATGTGGCTGTGCTTGGTAGGATTTTATATAACAAAACAAAAATACCTTACGGAATTGACTACATTGATCCCTGGGTTCGGGATATCAGCAACCGAAAAAACGTTCGGGCCATTTTAAGTAATCTGGTGGCAAGAATTCTTGAACCCTATGCCGTTAAAAAGGCAGCTTTAATTTCAGGTGTTTCTACACCTTATTATCAACCTGTTTTGGATAGAAACTTTAAAAACAAGAAAATTGAACATGTTGGAATGCCCTATGGGTTTGATCCACAAGATCATCAAATACACCTTGAAAATATAAGATATCCCTGGGATGATTATCCTGACTGCATCCCATTCATTTATGCAGGGGCATTTTTACCAAAGTCTGATTTGTTCATAGATTTTCTATTCAAGGCAATAAACGGATTAAAACAAGAAGAAAATTGGAACGAAAGAATAAAACTGTTTTTTGTTGGTACAGGAAATTATTTTCATAAATCAATCACTGAATTCGCAGCTGAAAATTCTGTAAATGAACAAGTTGTAGAAATCAGAGAGCGTTTTCCCTTTCTACATATTCTTAACTTTTTATCTGCTTCAAAAGGTGTTTTGTTAATTGGAAGTACTGAAAAGCATTATACAGCATCAAAAACATATCAGTCGTTGTTAAGTAAACAGCCTCTTTTTAGTATTCTTCACTCTGAAAGTTCTGCTGTTAAGGTATTTAAGGAATGTAATGCAAATTCTTATTTATGTGAATACAATGAAAGTTTGAAAAATGAAGACCTTTTTTCAACTATAAAAAAAACATTTTTTGATTTTATTGAGAATAAAAGAGAATATCAACCTGATTTAAGTAAGTTGAATAATTATTCGGCCAGAAAATCTGCTGAAGTACTAATTCAACAGATTGAAAACTTAATCCAATCTTGATTGTTATACCTTAAAATGTAAAATGTTATTAATAAGCCTCTACCATTTGATTTCTGATTATGAAACGCAATTATGACAACTTATATATACAATATGGTAAAAGGTTTGCCTGTTAAAGACAAGCAATGTACAGGAATTTATTGTTCTCATGTACTTGAACATTTATCTTTAGAAGATTTTAGAAATACATTGAAAAATTCATATAATTTATTGAAAGAAGGAGGAATATTCAAATGTGTTCTACCTGATTTAGAATACGTTGCCAGAACATATATTAATAATATTGATAGTAGCAAAGAATCTGCAAGTATTGATTTCTTTTACGATACACAACCGGGGCAAGAAAAGAGGGCAAAAGGAGTCTTGGGTATTATGAAAACAGTTTTTGGAAATTCCAAACACTTATGGATGTGGAATGTAAAGTCTCTTGCCACAGAGTTTTCTAATATCGGATTTAAAGATATCCATGCTTGTAAATTTAATGATTGCTAAGATATTATGTTTAAATATGTGGAAAATGAAGGACGTTTATTAATGCCGTTGCTATTGAATGCAAAAAACAATATGATCAATTACTAAAAACCTGATGAAAAAACTTGCCATAATAACCACTCATCCAATACAATACAATGCACCCATTTTCAGGCTGTTAAATGAGAGACACAAAATTCAGGTCAAGGTTTTTTATACTTGGGAGAATTCGAAAGACGGTTTTTTTGATAGAAAATTTAACCAGCAAATAAATTGGGATATTCCATTGCTTGAAGGTTATGATTATGAATTTGTAAAAAACACCTCATCAGATCAGGGAACACATCATCGAAAAGGAATTGTGAATCCCACGCTAATTAAAGATATTGAACATTGGAAAGCAAATGCGGTTCTGGTTTTTGGATGGAACTTTTATAGTCATTTCAATGTAATGCGTTATTTCAAAGGGAAAATACCTGTTCTTTTTCGTGGCGATTCAACCTTATTGGATGAAACACTTGGGCTTAAAACTTTGATTAGAAGGTTTATTCTTAAATTTGTTTATCGGTATATTGATTATGCATTGTATGTAGGCACCAAT
>JBNLCS010000172.1:0-11137 GCA_050303935.1 Bacteroidales bacterium | reverse complement strand
AAGTAGGGGATGAAATTTGGCGTGGCATGCCCCTTGTTAGCATACCCGATTTAAGCGAAATGAAAGTAATTACACAGGTAAATGAAACAGATATTTCTAAGGTTAAAAAGGGACAAAAAGTTTTTGTAAGGTTAGATGCCTACCCAGACAAACCATTTGATGGAGAAATATCTGATATTGGTCTGCTTAGTCATCAAAAAGAATGGGACTCGGATGTTAAAGTATTTGACATAGCAGTAAAAATGTTGGAGTCAGACCCAGCGCTAAAGCCGGGTATGACTGTAAGTTGCGAATTTGTTTATGCGGATGAACAAGAAGCGTTTTATGTTCCTAATGAATGTTTGGAAAGATCCAAAGGAAGCTATTATTTATATAAGGAAACGTTAGCCGGTTATGAGCAACAAAAAGTTAATATTGGAGCTCGAAATAATACACATACAATTATTCTGGGAAACTTTAAAGAAGGTGCCAAACTAATTCCTGTTGCCGAGATAAAAGAAAATAGTGACGATAATAATATGTAAAATATGCAATTAGAAGAAAATGTACGAGTAGCAATACGAGGCCTTATTGATCATAAATTCAGGTCGTTTTTAACCATGTTGGGAATTATTTTTGGTGTTGCTTCCGTAATAGCAATGCTTTCCATTGGTGAAGGTGCAAAAAAACAGGCCATTGCCAAATATAAAGACTTAGGGGTAAATAACATCATTGTACGTGACAAAGACTTTCCTGATGATCAGCTTGAAGAGGTCAGGGCTAAATTCTCACAAGGTTTATCTTTAACTGATGCCTCTTCCATTAAAGAAATAGTCCCTTATATTGAAGACATAGCCTCACAAGCAGAAAGAGACGTAGAAGCAAAATACGATGACCGTTCAGGCAAAGCAACTTTAATTGGGATCACCCCTTCATTTGTAAAAATCCTAAATTATAAAACCGAAAAAGGAAATTTTATTGACAATGACCATTACGACAGGAATTTAAAAGTTTGTGTTTTAGGTGCTGCCATTGCCAAGGAATTATTTACATATGAGGATCCTATTGGCAAAATGATAAAACTGAACGACCAGTGGGTTGAAGTAATTGGGGTAATGAGCAATAAATCATTATTTACAGAAACTGTTGGTGAATTGGCTTCCAGGGATCTAAATACCGATATTTATATTCCCCTGACCACTTTTAACACAAGATTTTCACGTGAAAATGAATTGGAAAGTGAAATAAAACAAATTACTGTTAAAGTTAAATATTCAGAGAAACTTGTTGAGATTGCCGATATAATAGATAATTTGTTAAAGCGACATCATTTTAACAATGAAGACTATAGTATAATCATTCCATATGAATTATTAAAACAGGAGGAAAAGGAACGTAGAATATATAATTTGCTTCTGGCTTCTATTGCGGCCATATCGCTTATTGTTGGAGGCATTGGGATTATGAATATTATGCTGGCAACCGTAATGGAAAGGACCCGGGAAATAGGGATCAGAAGGGCTATTGGTGCCCGTAGAAACGATATTTTAAGTCAGTTTATTACGGAAGCTGTTGCTATAAGCGTTACCGGAGGAATAATTGGTGTAATTTTAGGCATTTCCATTTCCCTGATCATTACATTGTTTACCGATGTCCATACAAGTGTAACCTTATATTCTGTTATTATAGCATTCTTTTTCTCGGTAATTGTAGGAATAAATTTCGGTTACCTGCCGGCAAAGAAAGCAGCTAATCTTAAACCCATCGAATCAATACGTTACGAATAAAGCAAATATATTATGTTAATTGATATTCAAAACCTGGTCAAGGACTATCTGTTAGGAGAAATAGTTGTTAGGGCCTTACACGGAATAAACCTCAAAATTGATACCAATGAATTTGTTTCTATTATGGGGCCTTCCGGTTCAGGTAAATCAACCCTTATGAATATTCTTGGTTGCCTTGACACCCCATCAGATGGATTATTTTTATTTGATAATATCGAAATAAGTACCCTAAATGATGATGAATTATCAAAAATAAGAAATAAAAAAATCGGATTTATTTTTCAAACATTCAATCTGTTACCTAAGATCAGTGCTCTTCATAACGTTGAATTACCTTTAATGTATGCAGGTATTGAACGTGAAGAAAGAAAAGAAATGTCAAAAGCAGCCTTAGAACGGGTTGGTTTAGCCGACAGGATGGATCACAAACCAAGTGAATTATCAGGTGGTCAAAGACAAAGAGTAGCAATAGCCAGGGCCTTGGTTAATACCCCTGAGATAATTCTTGCTGATGAGCCCACAGGTAACCTTGATTCAAAAACCGGTGATGAAATAATGGAAATGTTTAATGAATTGCATCACGAAGGTAATACTATTATTCTTATTACGCACGAAAGAGAAGTTGCTGAACACAGTGAAAGAATAATTTTTTTGAAAGATGGACTAATTCAAACAGACGAACAAATAAAACAAAAACAAGCTTAAAGCATGAAAAATATTATTTTCTTTTCTTTTATGATGATTTCATTATTAAATGTTAGCAGTCAGAATTTATACGAACTTGATCTTGAAAAAAGTATTGAAATTGCCAAAAAACAAAGTTTCAGAATGTTAATTTTAAATAAACGGCTTGAACAATCAGAATATCAACTACAGGCAGCTAAAAGAAATTTCAGGACAAAAGTTAATTTTGATTTAACCGGACCACGATACACAAAAACTATCCGACGTTGGGAAAATAACACGGTAAATTATGATACAACCAGTAAGTTCGAATACAGGGGCTACCTTACTATCAATCAACCTTTACCAACCGATGGTAATATTTTTATAAGTTCTGAGGTATATAACAATGATGATTTCACTGATGAGGCAAGATCTCTTGATATGGGGACCAGGATTAATTTCAACCAACCCATTGAAGCTTTATATGCTTATAACAGGATAAAGTCTGAGCTGAAAAGGGCTGAACTGAATTACGAATCAACACTTAAAAACTTAAAAAGAACAGAACTTGATATAATTTACGAAACAAGCCGGGCCTTCTATAATTTACTTTCCACTAAACAACGTATGGAGATTGCATCACAGATATTAAACAGACAGAAAGAGGCCTATGAAATAGCCCAGAATAAATATTCCGCCGGTTTAATACGTGAGGTTGAAGCTCTGCAAATTGAGGTTGATTTAGGACAAGCGCAAAATGATTACGATCTCGCAATATCAAACTTTGAATCACAATCAAATTTATTTAAACAAAACCTGGGTTTATCATTGAATGACAGTGTTGCTATTCAAAGTGAAATGGTTTTTAATGTAATCCAAGTTGATGTTAACAAGGCAATTCAACACGGATTAGATAACCGTCTTGAAATCAGAGAAAGAGAAATAGATATTGAAATAACAAAACTTGAGCTTAGGAGACAAAAATCTGAAGGATTGATCAAGGGGGATATTACGGCATACTATGGATTTAAAGGTGCCAGAACAGTTCCCATTGATTATTATCAGGTATACAGTGATACGTATCAGGATATGTTAAATAGTCCTGATGATTATTCCATAGGAATCAATATACAGATACCTTTGATAGATTGGGGTGAAAACAAATCAAGGGTTAAGTCAATTATGGCCAATCTTGAAATGAACCAATATCAGTTGGATGAAGAAAAGTTGACAATTGAACGTGAGATCAGAAATACCATCAACGAACTTGAAAGTTCGTTGCGCAGGCTCCAACTAAATGAGAAAACAGTAAAACTAGCTGAGAAAAGTTTTGAAATATCTGAATACAGGTTTAAAAACGGTGATATTGACAGTGAGGCACTGGCACTTGACAGACAACGAATAAACAACGCAAGGCTTTCTCACCTGGAATCTTATATTACATATAAACTACTTATAGCAGACCTTATGCGCCGGACTTTTTATGATTTTGAAAAAGACATGCCTGTTATGTAGTGCCGTACCAAGTTTACGAGCTCAATTCCGTATTTAATAATAAAGCACTAAGTTAAAGGTAAACAAAGTCAGAAAAAGCGAAGTTTATATTGAGTAATCAAGTACTTTTCTAACAACCATAATGAAGAACTTTTTGCGGGTGTACGACAAAATTCCCTTTTCATATTTTGTCGTACACCCCTTTTAACTCATGAACACCTATAAAATTTATTATTGTTGTAAATAAATTGACGTTTACTTGCAGAAGACTATTATAGTGGTTCTTAACATGTTTGTTAAAGCAAAGATGTTTAGAACCAGTTATACGCGGAAAAACCAGGTTTATGTTTTTTACAAGCAGAACGTAGTGGAACTCATTGACGAAGGAAATAAACCTGGGTTCTTTCGGTATAAACAGTTCCTTAATCTTTACGGATATGAATTTTAACTGGATAATCAACTGGGGTATCATTAATTGTGGCTGGCTTCCAGTCAGGGGATTCCTGTAATACTTTTAAAGTAAATGCATCAACACGAGTGTTATTTGATTCAACTATTCTGGGTTTTTTAACCTTCCCTTCACGGCTAACCACAAATTCCGCAGTAATGCTGTATTTAATCTGTGTTGACTCTAATAACGAATCTATTTTCTTTTGTATGAAAATATCAAAAGGATAATTAATTGGTTTTAGCAATTCTGGTGTTTTACTGTCACGAATAATCATGTCATTTTTAATCAGATATTTTGATGTTTTTTTTGTAAAAGAATTCTTACTTATACCATTCCGTTCTTCATCTTCTGATAACTCTGTTTTATTATTTATATCCTGTAGTTCAGATGTGGTGGTTTGAGGTACATTTTTATCCTGTAACAAATCATTTCCATTACCAAGAATTGAAAAATAGTTTACAGATCCCACCTGAAATACATTCTCACCAAGCAACCGCTGGTTGTGCTCAACCTCAGCCTTTGAAGGCTGAACTTTTTCGCCACGCATACTCACATAACCATAAAAACCAACTATTAAAAGAATTGATGCTGCCATCCAATAAACCGGATTTGTAATTTTCTGCATCCGTTTATTTCGTGGCCCACTCGAAAAAACATGTTGATCAATCCTGCGATCAATACGTGCAATTGAACTTTCAGCCAACCCCTGGTTCCTCACCTGCCTAAACCCCTCAATTGCCTCCCGGCACATTTGGCACTTTTGTATATGTGTTTCAATCTCTTTTTGTAATTTTTTTTCAGGCTTCTCAAAAAGATATGCCTTTATTGCATTTTGCGTTATGCAACCATTTTTAAAAAAATATCCTGTATGTTTATAATTTCGGGTCATTTATTTTCTAGAAAAATCTTTAATTTTCGTTTTCCGTTTTGAATATAACTTTTTACTTGTTTCAAACTATAACCAGTAATTACACTAATCTCCTTATATGAACGGTTTTCCAAGTACATTAATCGTATACAATATTGTTGTTCGGTTTTTAAATTTATAAGTGCTTCTTCAAGTTTTTTTAACAAACCTTTTTTTTCATCTTCTTCATGATGCCATAAAGGTTCATTTTCCACATTTTCTGCATAATAATTGTCATAAACATTCCATTTTTTTGAAGTAACGTTTTTCTTTTTTCTTAAAACCATTAAGCATTTATTCTTCGAAACACTGTAAATCCAACCATTAAAGTATTCTACATCATGACTATCAAGCTTTTCAAAAAGTTCTTCAAATATTTCCATAGAGGCATCTTCCGCATCTTCTTCATTTTTTAAATATTTCATGCAAACACCAAATACCAAGTGTGAATATCGTTTAAACAAAACCCCTACAAAATGTTTTTCTCCAGTTTCTTTATACTGCCGGATTAGTTCTTCATCAGACAAATTAAGATAATCTCCCCTATTTTTAAATAGTTTTATCAAGTACCTTTTTTTTAGTAGTGTTGGAAAATTGAATACAATAATTGTTCCACTTTTTCAACTTTTTACGCAAAAAATTGAAATTTGATTCAAAAAAAAATATCCCTCTAATATTAAAACACTGTATTACTGCATGTTACAATTTTGTACACAAAATACTTTATTCATTTTATGGAAAACATTGAATCACGATATCTATGTTTCAAAATAAGTTTTTTATTAAAAATATGAGTTATGGAACCAAAAAAATCAAAAAAAGCAAACCTGGAAAACAAAAGAAGTTTATTTTTCCAGGCGGGACTGATTGTAACCCTTGGATTAACATTAGCTGCCTTTGAATGGAAAACGTCTGCAAAAAAGATTGTAATATCGGAAACATCGTTGAACAGATTTGACGACATAGAACAAATAGTTAATACGGATTACAAAGAAGAAAAACCTAAGCCTCCTAAGCCCTTGGCACCGGAAATAATAACAATTGCCGAGGAAGGTTATGACGATGTATTTGCAGATATTAGAGACTTTATATGGGAGGTACAGGAATACGATGTTATCTACCCAGTAGAAGAAAAGGATCCTGTAACAGTGAGGATTGCCGAACAGATGCCAAAATATCATGGCGGGAATGAAATAGAATTCTGGAAAGATATGAACAAAAAATTAAGATATCCTGCACTGGCACAGGAAATGAATCTGGAAGGTACAGTTTTCGTAGATTTCGTAGTAGATAAAAAAGGAGAAATTACAAATATTAAAATTGTCCGTTCTGATGATCCAATATTTAACCAGGAAGTGATACGGGCATTAAAGCAATCGGACAAATGGACTCCCGGAAGACAATTGGATAAAGCCGTAAATGTAGCTTTTACAATGAAATTCAGTTTCAAACTTGAATACTAGATAACACTAAAAAAATAAAACTATGATTATATTTTTGGCCTTAAAATATTATTACTTGCACGGTAACTATTTGTGAATTACAGAATTTATTGTTAAAATATTTATAAAATATTGCAAAAAATTTTTTATTTAGCACAATATAATATAAATTTGTACGTAATATTAATAACAATTAAAAAAGCCAAAAAAGCATAATAGTTTGGCATAATTATTGTAAATTTGTATAATTAAAAAGAAAATTAGATATAAATAAAATATTAAAGATTAATTCCCTCCTTCAATAAGTAGTTAGTGAATGAGTCCCGGCTCCGACCGGGCTTTTCTTTTTTATACTATTACGGCATCATTTTTGTTTTTTATTTGTTATATTGTATAAATAATGTTTTTATTTACAATGAAAAGGTTTGTATTTTTCATATTACTGATTACGCTTACCTTATCCGGATACTCAAAAAGTAAATACATTAAATACAAATTTGATAAAACCAAAGTAATATACGGAGATTCTTTGCTTTTATCATGGGAAGCCCCTAAACGGTACGAAGTCGAAATCAGCGGTATTGATTCTGTATTTAGCCATATTGGGCAAACATATATACAATCGAAAGAAAAAGAACGCATAACGATCACGGCAACCCGGGGCAAAAAGAAATTAACCAGAAGGACACGTTTGATCAGGATAATTTACCCTGAATTACATTATTTCATAGCAATCCGGGATAAGGATAACCCATCACTAATTAATATTGAATGGAATACTGAAAATTACAAAAACATTACCATTGAGGGGGTCGGTTCGAATTTAGATAATAAAGGTACTGCCATTATTAATGAACCGGGAAAAATAAAATTATCAATAGAAGTTGTTAATTACCTGGGAGAAAAATTTGTAAAATATGTAGATGTCCCTAAAGATTATTCACAAAACAGAAACTACTTAACAGGTATAAGGGCCTGGAAAGAAAAAGACAGTATCCCTTTTTTTATGGATATAATTTCTATGAATACGTCCAATTATCCTAACCATGTTGAATTAAAAGTTATCGCTTATGATACGTTGGGTAATTACATTACAGGCATGGCCCCTCCCAAACTTAATGTACAGAAATCAAATGAAATATTCAGGAGGGTATTTGTGAAAAGCAGATTTGGTGAAAATCCTGTAACTTTTAAAGTACATGAAATTTATGAAGAAACCCGATCGAAATCAGATATTGCCTTTGTTATGGATCACAGTGGCTCAATGAACGAAGTGCTCGATAATTTTAAAGAAATAGCATCCTATTTTGTTTCAAACAAGAACCCCAATGATCGTATGTCACTGGTTGTTTTTGATCACAGGATATATCGTTTGGCAGAATTAACATCTGATGCAAAATCCCTTGAAGGAGCAATCAATGAAAATCCGTATGTACTGGGAGGCAGCACAGCTTTGTATGCTGCATGTGACGAAGGACTCGAAACCATTCGTTATTCCGAAAGGGACAAAGCACTTATTGTTTTTACCGATGGCAGGGAAAACTCATCGTTTCCATATTATGGTTTCAGGGCTACCGAACCAAATTATCTGGCCAACAAAATACGAAAAATGAAGGCAAGGTTATATGTTATTGGTTATGGAGAATCAGTTAATGGAGAAACTTTAGAAGAACTATGTAAACTTAGTAACGGAAAGTTTTATTATATCAACAACATTGATGAATTAAAAAATGCGCTTTTTGAGATTGACCTTTTAATCAATTCGTACTATTCAATAACCTTTACACCTCCCAAAACTAACGGATTGACCAAGTTAAAATTTGTTTATCGTAATTTCAACTCAGACCTATTACTGGAAGAAGATTATTTTATTGGCGATATTCACCACATCGTTGAAAGACAGAACAATACAATCAACAAAAAAGACTCCATAAACATTATTTTCCCTCCACAAGTAATTGCTAATTTCGAGTATAATAAATCATTTATTGAAAACAAGTATTTTCAACCATTGCAAAAATACGCACAGTATTTAAAAGAAAATCCGGGCGTTGAAGTATCCGTGGCTGGTCATTCGGATTCCAGGGGAAATGAAAAAATCAGACAACGAATTTCACAAAAAAGAGCTGATGCTGTAGCAGAATATTTTGTTCAACAAGGTATTTCACCTGAAAGAATAAAAAAAGAATATTACAGTTTCTCAAGACCGCTTCATCCCGACGAAGACCATGAATGGCAGGCAAGAGAAAACAGACGTGTAGAAATTATTATTTATAAAAACAATTAATCAGCAGATATAATTGGCCCCATTAGTCCATAAAATGCGAATAATTACTAGCTGGTGCTGACTAAATTCCTACAAACGTTTAAGAAGAATTAACTTTATTCCTTAACCAGATAATATTATTTTTGTTACCTAACAAAAGTCATTTCACAATTTTATCAAAGTTCAGCATTATGTCTAAGTATATTAAAGAACTGATAAAACAAGGGGAGCATCAAACGCTGGATTTTAAATTTGAAATTTCCGATTCAAAAAAAATTGCACGTTCTATGGTGGCATTTGCCAATACCGATGGTGGAAAACTTTTGGTGGGTGTGAAAGACAATGGGAAAATTGCCGGCATCAAGACCGATGAAGAATACTATATGATTGATGCCGCAGCAAACCTTTATTGTAAACCTCCTCTGCCATTTGAAGCAACAACTTGGCAAATAGAAGGTAAAACCGTATTGGAAGTAAATATTGATAAAAGTAAAAACAAACCACATTATGCCCCTGACCCTAATAATAAATGGATGGTATATGTTAGATCAGGTGATCAAAACAGATTGGCCAATTCCGTTTTGCTGAAACTTTGGAAAAGAAGTAAAAAAAAGAAAGGTACATTTATTCAATATTCCGAAAAAGAAAAACAAATACTGGACTATTTAAAAGAGAACAAAACAATTTCTTTGCATGGTGTGCGTAAATTGACCGGACTTTCAAAATATAAAGCCGAAATTATTTTAGTTAATTTACTGGCTATTAATGTAATCCGGTTATTTTTTTCTGAAAAAGGGGCTATATATACCTTAATGCAATGATTGCAACATAATTTGTAATATTATTGTCTACGAAAGTTTACAAAACTGAATATCCAAAAAGAATCTCGTTTACACGGCTCAATTCATCAGACACATCATGCCCTGTTTTTTTTAATTCCTTTAAACCTATTTGATATCTAATCCATGCCTGTTTAGCATTATCAGTATTATGCAACCTTTCATAAATTAAAGCTAATTCCTTCTCAATTTCTATTACAGGATTCAAACCTATTTCCTTGGCTAAAAGTAAATATTGGACAGCTTCTTTCATCTTATTCTCGGTTGCATATAAATTTCGAATTATTTTAGACATTAAAAGTAAATCTTCTTCATTTGCCATCCCAACTTTAACTTTTCGCTTAATAATTTCTTCTGCTTCTGTGTATTCTGTATTTCCAAACATATACCAGCCTTTCAACGTTATGAGTTCAGACATTTTCCAAACAAACCACTTTTCGTCTTTATTATCTACATAATATTTATAAAAATATGCCTTTGCTATTTCTCTTACATGTGCTTTTTGCTCTATAAAGAAGAAATTACCCGTGGCTAAAACTGCCTCATTAAGAAAAACATAATCCCCCAATCCAAGGAAAAGTGTTTTTAACGTATTTTGCATATTTTGCGTACCTTCATTCAAACCCATTTTATAATTAACCATTGGACTATTCAATATATCTTGAAAAGTAGGGCGTGCTGAGACGGACTCTGCATTCATCACTTGATGCCCCAAGACAATGTGCCCGATATGCATACATAAATCAATTACCAGTAATTTCTCACTTTTTATGGTGGCCAAATAATTCGTGGGTATTAGTATTACACCATTTGCAAGAGATACTATCCTGTCCTCTGTTGAAACTATAACAAATGTTTTTAACTTCATACTATCTTTATATATGTGCAGATATCCTGGATAAATTGACAGAACGAGTGACTGGATATAATCAGTAATAACTTCGTTTTTATAGATCAAATCATTTGTTTTTAGAAAATCTACTATATCATGTGATTCAGAGTTTAGTACTTTTATAGTTTTGGTGTCCCAACCGAAATAATTGATTTGTAATGCACTGTGCTTAAACCAAGCAGCTTCCCATATAGTTTGCACACTATCAATTATCTGGACCTTACTGGCTTTAACACGGTCAAAAACAGGAAATTCTTTTTTCTTAATTAAAAACTCCCTTTTATTATTTTTATCCCTTTCTCCTAATAGGGTTATGGTATCACCTATTTCATAACCTGATGATTGGCGTAACAAAACACCTTTCAAAGTATTCTCAGCCTGTAATACGAAACATATGCAAATAAAGTAAAATAC
>JBNLCS010000171.1:0-3292 GCA_050303935.1 Bacteroidales bacterium | reverse complement strand
CACATCATTCACTATACATATATGGTTCTAGAAAAAAGGAATTAAAATAATTACAATCAGCATGTGTTCATGCTTTATTCCAAAAACATTTTTTCTTATCTTCGTTCGGTTTTTTGAACATAAAAAATAATCAATGAAATTAGATGTACTTTTAGGCCTTCAATGGGGTGATGAGGGTAAAGGAAAAATTGTTGATGTCCTTTGTCCTAATTATGATGTAATAGCACGTTTTCAGGGAGGCCCTAATGCTGGTCATACATTAAAAATTAACGATAAAGAAACTGTTTTACATACTATTCCTTCAGGGATATTTCATAGTGGGGTAGTTAACATAATAGGTAATGGGGTAGTACTAGACCCTGTAATTTTTAAAGAAGAGATTGAAATGCTCGATTCTCAAGGTATTGATATTCGTACTATTCTCAAAATATCAAAAAAAACACACCTGATCTTGCCCACTCACAGGATATTAGATGCAGCTTCGGAAGCAGCAAAAGGAAAGACCAAAATAGGGTCTACTTTGAAAGGGATTGGCCCGACTTATATGGATAAAACGGGACGAAACGGATTAAGGGTTGGTGATCTTATTTCGGATGATTTTCAGGCAAAATACGATGCTTTAAAAAATAAACATAAAGAGCTCCTTTCTCAATATCAATATAAATACGATGAAAGAGAATATGAAAAAAAATGGATGGAAGGTGTTGAGTTTATCAGGCAGTTTGAACTTATTGATAATGAAAATGTAATCAATGAGTATCTGAATGACGATAAAAAGGTGTTGGCAGAAGGTGCACAAGGTACATTACTTGATATTGATTTTGGTTCATATCCGTTTGTAACATCTTCCAATACAGTGTGTGCTGGTGCCTGTACAGGATTAGGGGTAGCACCATCAAATATAGGGGAGGTATATGGTATAGTAAAAGCATATTGTACCAGGGTTGGCAGCGGGCCCTTTCCAACCGAACTTGAAGATGAAACAGGTGAAAAACTCCGGGCTATTGGACATGAATTTGGAGCAACAACTGGTCGTCCAAGAAGATGTGGCTGGCTTGACCTTGTTGCATTAAAGTACTCAGTGATGATTAATGGTGTTAGTCAGATAATTATTACAAAAATTGATATTTTAAGTGAATTTGATACTATAAAAGTTTGTACTGCTTATAAATTAAGAGACGGAAATATTACTAAAAATCTACCATACGACCTTGAAGATGTAGCGGAACCTGTGTATCAAGAACTTTCCGGGTGGAAAACAGATATAACTAAAATAACTTCTGAAAAGGACTTGCCCAAAACTTTATTAGATTATTTAAAATTTATTCAAGATACAATTAATGTTCCAATTAAGATTATATCAGTTGGACCGGGTAGGGAAGAAACGATTATTAGGTAAAATAACTATAGATTTAAATATTTACAATTCTTCTAATTCGCTAACTTCAATTGAATTCTCTACTAAATAGCTCATTATCAAAAAGCTAACAACCCCAACAATCATAATTACACCAAATATTCCAATATGCATCATAATTTTTTTATTAAACTTGTATGACAATTTAATCAAAAAAATTGACACATTCGTCAAAAAAAATTAAAAAAACTTAAAAAGTAATTAACATTTTTTACACATACGCTTTACATTAATTGTTATTGTTATGTTTTAGGATAATGTTAAAAAAACAAAAAAGCTGCTTCAATTGAAACAGCTTTTAATAATTCAATATTTTAATTATATGATTTTAAACTCCACCGCCTGACGATATTATTGATTTAATTGTTTTAAAGAAAAGTATAAAGTCATTTTTTAAAGACCAATTTTCAATATATTGAATATCAAGTTTCATCCACTTTTCAAATAATACATCATTTCTGTTTGGTATAATTTGCCAGGTACATGTTATACCTGGTTTCATAGACAATTTCCTCAATTGCCAACGTTCAAATTGCTCTACTTCTTTTGGAAGTGGTGGACGGGGACCGATTAATGACATTTCACCTTTGAGCACGTTAAAAAGTTGAGGTAATTCATCAATGCTTAATTTTCTTAAAATCCTACCTGTCCTTGTAATCCTAGGATCTCTTTTTATTTTAAACATCGGGCCATCGCTTTCATTTTGATCCATAAGTTTGCTTTTCAATTCCTCAGCATTTGTAACCATGGTCCTAAATTTATATATATAAAATTGACGGCCTCTTAAACCTACTCTCCTTTGTTTAAAAATAACCGGCCCTTTTGATTCAATTTTTATAGCTACAGCTACTAATAACAGTAACGGTGATAATGCTAGTAAAGCAAAGAAAGAAAAAATAGATTCGGTTATTGTTTTCCAGGCCAGGCCTATTTGATTAGAAGGGGTATTAATAAATGTTAACATTGGAATTTCTTCAAAATGATCCAATTCTGCATCTTTATAAGTAATTGAAGAAAGGTCATTTTGTAAGCGGAAGATAACTCCTGTTTCTTCACAAATATTAACATATGATGATAACACCTCTTTATTTATTGCTTTTTTGCAATATATGACCTCATCAATAATATCAATATCAATCAGGCTTTTAAGATTGGCTTGTTCTGGTAATATCTTAAATTTTTTACCATATCTTTTTCTTATTTTATCTGAATTACTTAGAATGAACAGGATTTTAAACCCCCATTCTTTCCTGTTTACAACTTTATCGATAACAGGAACTGAAGAATCATCAGCAATTAACAATACAAAGTTAGTATTGTGCCCACTGGCACGATAAACCTTAAAGAAAGAGAAAGTAATAATTCTAACAACATAAAGAACGATTACATTAATCAGCAAGTAAAATGTAACTACCCTTAAACTAACATCCGATAATTGAAATATAAATATGAATAAAAAGAGTAGCAATGCAAACGGTATACTAAACCTAACAAAATCAAATAAAATTGAAAGGTACCTTGATGTTCTGGGAACTTTTGCCAAATTGGTAGTTTGAAGTAAAATTACCAATGTGGGGATCATCAATACTGTTAATATGAAGTATTGGTTTGTGTAATTTAAATATGGTTTCCCAAATGTTTTAACCAACAAAAACGATATATGAAAACTTAAAAGGGATAGAACAACATCCAGAAATCCAAGTAAGAAATTGTATATTTTTTTATTTCCTTTAAATTGTTTTTTCATATTATATGCTTGCACTATGTTGATTGGTTTCATAATTTCTGTGTTTAAATAATCGGAAACAAAGTAAAGCATAAAAGGAATAGTAGTCTAGTTAGTTTTGATGAATGGTTGGTTTTATTACATGAGTG
>JBNLCS010000170.1:0-3134 GCA_050303935.1 Bacteroidales bacterium | reverse complement strand
ATAAAATATTGCAGTTATTGTTATCAGCAAGGTGAGTTTACCCAACCTGATTTTAGCGTTGTGGATATGAAAAAATTTTGTAAACAAAAAATGAAAGAAATGGGGTTTCCCGGATTTTTGGCTAGCTTCTTAGCATCAGGCATACCAAGGCTTGAAAGATGGAAAAACCAGTAGTGGTGAATCCGGTTACCTTAAAATGGAATTGTATTAATTATATTTTTTTTCATTTCGTTTATAATATCATTTTATTGTTGACGTAAACTTGTATGATTATCTAAATCAAGGATATAGTTAACAAGGTCACCTTCAAAACCATCAAAGCGGACGTTGGTAGAATTTGTTGCAATAGCTATGGAGATTTTTTCTTTCGGGTAAACTGTCATTACCGAACGTCCTCCAAAGCCACTTCCTGAATGACCGAAACAATTCCTGCCATGTTTGTCCTTTTTAATGCTCCAGCCCATGCCATATCCGGTTTTCTTTCCGTTTATCAGGTGTTGGCTGGTTAACAATTGCTTACGTGTACTGTCAGTTAAAAACAACGTATCAAGAAAACTATTGGCAAATTTCACCAGATCTTCTGTGGTTGACAAAAATCCTCCTCCGGCCCATTTTTCACTCAAATCAACATAGGGGGCATTTACGATTATCGAATCCTTGGTAAGTGAATAAAAACGTGTTCGCCCGGAAATGATACTATCCTGAAAATCAGCAATGGTATGATCCATTCCAAGTTTACAAAATACTTCATTATTCATAAAATCAAGAAAACTGGTATTGGCCGCACCTTCAATTACAGCAGATAGCAGGTTCCAGCCATACGTGGAGTACTTGTATCGTGTACCTGGTTTATATATCAACGGATCGTTGCCAAATATAGAAATTGCTGATTTAACAGAAAAATATCGCTTAGTGGATAAAAATTCACGTTTCTCTGAGTTATAATGCCTGATACCCCCGATATGGCCTGCAACTTGCCGCACGGTTACCTTGTATCGTTTTTTTGGAAAATACGGAACATATTTTTGTATTTCGTCATCAAAACTAAGTTTTCTTTGCTCATACAATATACCCAGTGCTGCTGAAGTCAAAGGTTTTGATAAGCTTGCAATTCTAAAGCGTGTTGTTGAAGGGTTTACCAATACTTCATTTTCAATATCAGCATATCCAAATCCTTGTGACCAAATAATTTTACCATCTTGAGAAACAGTAATAGCTAGTCCCGGAATTTTTTGCGTTTTCATAAACTTTCCAATGGTATCTTCGAGTTCTTTAAAAGCTAGTGTGTCTTTTTTTACCTGAACCGGTCTCCTGTCTGAGTAAATTTTCCAACTTATTATGCTAACAACAAAGAAGATAAGAAGTATTGTAAGGGTGTATTTTAACTTTTTCATAGTTGAACCATCAAATTCTTTCCGTATAAATATACAAATGATATGTTTATATGTGAATAATTATTATACTGAAAAACAGCCTGGAAACGCAAAGTAGGGCAGTAAAGTTCAAAGGTTTTGTTCTAGGAATATTTCTAAATTTTATAAGTGTTCAGGTTTTGGCGTATTGGCTTTTAGCTGTATCGTTTTTAATAATACACATTGAGTTTTCCAGTAATGTAGTAATTACATTTTTTCTGATCGTTGTATGGATAGGTAAAATTTGTGTTTTACGAATTTATATTATATCGAGCGCTAAAATTAAAAGGAAGTTTAAATTGATTACTTGTACTATAAATATTGTTATTGCAATGACATTATTCTTTCTTTCAATTTTTCAATTCTTCAAGACTTTCTTTTTTTGACCATGAGTTAGAGGTAATTGAAAAATGAAGGTTGTACCTTCATTGAAGGTTGATCTTACCGGAATATTCCCTTGCATTAATTCAATAAGTTGTTTAACAATTGCCAAACCCAGGCCATTTCCCGTCTGACTTGATCCCGTTCCTTCAAGTTGTCTGAACCTTTGAAATATATTTTTCTGAAATTCCAACGGAATACCGATACCTGTATCTTCTACGTATAAAAACACCCATTCACCTGTAAGTTTAGTGATGCCAAATTTTACATAACCATATTCAGTAAATTTTAATGCGTTGTCTAATAGGTTAATGAATATTTGCCTTAACCGATATTCATCCGTGTAGATGTGAACATCCGTTTCATAAATTTCGTGTTTAATCTTTACTTTTTCACCGGATCTATTTTTATAAAGCAAATACAGGTCATTAATTGTTTTATTAATATCTACCTTTGAATTCCATATTTCAAGTTGACCAGATTCTATTTTTGAGATGTCAAGAATATCACTTACAATATGTAGTAAACCATCCGAATTTTTTTTGACAATTGTAGCATACTTATTTCTTTTTTCATTTGAAAGTGACGATTTTGAAAGTAGTTTTGAGAAACCGAGTATTCCGTTTAACGGGGTGCGTATTTCATGGCTCATATTTGCCAAAAATGCCGATTTAAGCCTGTCACTTTCCTCTGCTTTCTCTTTTGCTGCAATTAATTCTTCCATCAGGATTTTACGTTCAGTAATATCTTGTTTCAGGGCAATGTAATGTGTTGTTTTTCCGTCATCAGACTTAATTGGAAAAATTGAAGCCATTTCCCAATATCCTTCACCATTCTTTTTTTTATTGAAAAGTTCTCCCCTCCATTCTTTACCTGATAAAACGGTATCCCATAATTTTGCATAAAATTCTTTATCCTGGTACCCTGATTTCATGATACGTGGATTTTGCCCATATAATTCATGTGGTTCATATCCTGTTACTTCACAGAATTTGTTGTTAACGTATTCAATATTACCATTTACATCGGTGATCAAAATGCTGGCGGGGCTTTGTTCAACAACTTTTGACAAAACAGTTATTTCTTCCTGAATTATAATTCTATCAGAAATATCCCGCATTATACCTATTGCGCCAACAACATTTTTATTTTCGTAAAATACCGAAGCATTTAATTCAATATCTAAAATATTACCATCTTTTCTTTTGATTTTTAATGGTAGTTCTTTTGTTATAATTTTTTGTTGTAAAGTTTTTGTGAACTGTTCTATTGCATTGTTAATACAAGATTCATGTAAATAATCCGTAAAAGGATGACCAATCATGTCACTTGGTTCAGAAC
>JBNLCS010000169.1:0-7539 GCA_050303935.1 Bacteroidales bacterium | reverse complement strand
CCGGTGCAGGTGTGATGGGAAACCATAAATTTGTGCATTCTGATTTTATAGGGGTGCGTAAAGACGGGACCACCTTCCCGGCCATTGTATATTCAAACCAGGTGGTTAAAAACGGGCAAATGATGGGCATCCGGGGTATTATTATTGATAATACCGAACGTATGAAGTACATTGACCTGCTTAAAAAAGAAAAAGAAAAAGCAGAAGAACTTGATAAGCAAAAAACCAATTACCTGGCAGACATGTCGCACGAGTTAAGGACACCCATGAATGCCATCCTGGGATTTGCCGACCTGCTTGCATCACTTGACTTAAACGAACACCAAAAAGAAGAATTTGTAGCACATATCAATCAAAGCAGCCAACATATCCTTAGCCTTATTGATGATATAATAGACCTTGCAAAAATAGAAGCGGGAGAATTAAAAATACAAAAAGAGAATACCAATATAAACGAACTGCTGAAGCAACAGTTAAGCGCATTCCAGGGTATTATTAACCGAAATGGCAAGCAAGACAGTGTTTATTTAAACCTGAAGGCCCCATCAAAAAATATTTTTGCCCAAACCGATCCCAACAGGTTTAAACAAGTGGTAAATAATTTGTTGAGCAACGCCCTGAAATATACCGAAAAAGGGAGCATAGAACTGGGGTATGAAATAATGGACCATAAACTGGCCAAATTTTATGTTAAAGATACCGGAACAGGAATTGAACCGGACCACCTTGAAAATATATTTGACCGGTATCAGCAAATAAATAAAAATGATATTTATAAAGGAAAAGGCCTTGGCTTGGCCATTGCCAAAAAAATTGTAGAACTTTTGGGCGGTAAAATATGGGTGGAATCAGAAATTAAGAAAGGTACCCACTTCTATTTCACATTACCGGTTTCCTACTCCAGCGATGTACCGGCCGATACGCATCATGAAACGCAGGCTGATTATAATTGGCATGACCGGCTTATATTGGTTGCCGAAGATGAAGACTTAAATTTTAAAGTGGTGAAAGAATTTATTTCTAAAACAGGGGCCAAAGTAATGCGGGCATATGACGGGGAAGAAGTAGTGGACATTTGTAAAAACAACCCAAAGATAGACCTTGTTTTAATGGATATAAAAATGCCGCGCAAAAACGGGTTTGATGCCACGATGGAAATAAAAGAATTTGACAAAAATATCCCTGTTGTGGCTTTAACGGCCTATGCCCTTACCAACGAAAAAGAAAAATGTATGGATGTGGGTTGTGACGATTATATTGCCAAACCCATTAAAAAAGAACTATTCCTGCAAAAGCTTGATCCGTTTTTATCACAATCGGTAAATATTAGTTAGTACAGTTTCAAACATCCCTGTTTGGGGTTTATTGTTTGTTGTTCGGTTCTTTGTTCAACGGTTAACCAAACAAAGAAATCGCCGTCATACGAAGGAAGCATGACTGAAGCAATCTGGTAATAGCTGGCAGATTGCTTCGGCCTTTGGCCTCGCAATGACGGCGTTTTGGATTATTGATTTAAATGAGCTTAACGGTAATTGATCCTATAGATAACTGGTCCTCTTGCACGGAGCCAGGTATAATACACAGGCCAAAGGCCTGTAATCAAACAGGCCCGGGGAAAGCGTAGCGCCTCCCGGGGTCAATGTGTAACTACAAAAATCGTCGGACGTGCAACTACCCGATTGAAAAAGTGCCTTTTCTTCGGACGAAATATACAATGTTTCAAGATAAGCCTTCACGAAAGAGGAGGGAGATTAATTGGTTAGGTGTTTGAGGGTTGAAGTTAGATGGATACTGTTCGATATTCGTAATTCAAAATCATTATTAAATCTGTTTAGACTGCACGTTTGAATATCGAACACTGACTAACTCACCCCCGGCCCCTCTCTTGAAAAAAGAGGGGAGCGTCATGGTAACACATATTGCAGACATTAACTTTTTAGTTACGTAAAACATTCCTGAAAAAACAAAATCTATTGGTATTTCCTTCCCTTCTTTCAGGAGAGAAGGGAAAGAGGGATGAGTAAAAACAGGTTGTTGTTCAGGGTTCGGTGTTCCTTGTTCGATATTCAAAAATCAAAAAATCCATTATCCGTTCCCTTTTTCATAAGCAAATCTGTAAGTGTAAAGGTTTGAATATCGAACACCGAACAAGGAATGTCGAATGATAAATGATGACGGTTGACGTTGGGGGTTTCTTGTTCGGACCAGAGGTTAACCGAACAAAGAAATCGCCGTCATACGAAGGAAGCATGACTGAAGCAATCTGTTAATAGCTGGCAGATTGCTTCGGCCTTTGGCCTCGCAATGACGGCGATTTCTTTGAACCTTAAACTTTGAACCTTGAACCAACATTCTGCAGGGCCTCACAACTATTGTTCATTAATACCCTAGATTCTGTATTACAGGTTTTAAAATTTCAGTTAATTTTGTATAAAAAAGCATTTGAAATACCTTTATTTACAAGATAGCTTACGATCAACCCCTGATCTGACAACAACCCCTGATACCCTGGTAAAGGAAACATCTACTATACCCGGTTCAACCAATGTGGGGTCTTCCATTCGTAAACAAATTGAGACCCGGATTACCCCTTTAAACAGTGTGCAACCGGCAGCAAATGCCGATTCATTGTTTCAGTTGGCTGAAAAAAGGCGAATTGCAACACGAAAAATTGTACCAAAACCTGAAAAAAAGGCAGAGGTAATCAAAAAACCTGTCCAGGTAACTTTACCTAAGGAATTAGCAGTTTCAGACTCCATTACTTTTCATGCAAACCCTTTTTTAAACCATGGCTCAAATGCCCTTATACGTTTTCCGCGCATCTTTTCAAAAACTACTGAAAAAAACTATTCGGAATTAAATGCCCAGGTTACAAAAAAAGAAACTTCAGCATACCCGTCAGATTTTTTTCTGGGCATAATCCTGCTAATCTCAGTGATCATTGTTTTTACAAAACTAATTTTCAAAAAATACTTCTCTAATTATTTCCTGATGGCCTTTAACTATCAGTTGGCAAGTAACCTGCTCCGTGATAAAAATGCATTTTTTACCAGGTTCAACAGCATGTTGAATAGTATATACGTCATCAACATTTCGGTCTTTATATATCAGGGGATTTACTATTTTAAAATTATACCGGAGCTACAACTAAAATTCTTCCTTTATATAATCATATTTATAACCTTGTTGGCATTGGCACGCATCATCATTTTAAAAATTCTGGGAGAGGTGTATGCCGTTCAGAAAACTTTTACAGAATATTTATTCAACCAATTCATGTTTAATAAAATCCTTGGACTGGTTTTATTGCCTGTTGTTTTTATTATACCGTATGTAAATGAAAACCTCAGAAATTTTTTGATCTATTTTGGAATATTTCTAATAGCCTCTGCCTTTTTAATCAAATTGTTACGTGGCTTCACAATAATTATTAAGAAAGAAGTTTTATTATTTTATGTGTTATTGTATCTTTGTACGCTAGAAATTTTACCCATATTAATTGGGGTTTCATATTTTAAACGATTGGTATAGAGGTACTAAAGCTGGAATATATGAAGATAAAGAAGATATTGATTTCGCAACCTGAACCAAAAACTGATAAATCTCCTTATCATGATTTGGCCCAAAAAAATAATTTAAAAATTGAATTCAAACCGTTTATCCAAGTTGAGGAAATCAAAGCCAAAGAATTCCGGCAAACGAAGATAGACATCCTTGAACACACCGCGGTAATTTTTACCAGTAAAACAGCCATAAACCATTTTTTCAGAATATGCGAGGAACTCAGGATTACGGTGCCTGATACCATGAAATATTTTTGTGTTTCGGAAAGTGTGGCGTACTATTTACAAAAATATATTGTTTACAGAAAAAGAAAGATATTTTTTGGTCCCGGCCGCTTCCCTGAACTGATCGAAACCATTAATAAACATAAAGATGAAAAGTTTCTCGTTCCCCTGTCTGATGTTCACAAAGAAGAAATACCCCTTTTGCTGGATAAAAATAAAATTGATTACACAAAAGCAATATTATACCGCACTGTAAGTACTGATTTGTCGGATATTGCCGTAATTAATTACGACCTGATCGTATTTTACAGTCCATCGGGTATTAAATCATTGTTCCATAATTTTCCGGAATTCAGACAAAACGATATTAAAATTGCTTCATTTGGTTTAAATACCGCTAAAGCTGTTAAAGATGCCGGTTTAAGGCTTGATATTGAAGCTCCGTCCCCGGAAGCGCCCTCAATGACAATGGCACTTGAACAATATATTGCCAAAGTAAATAAAAACAAGGATTAGCCAAACAAATATACTACCATACATCAACAATGTTGGGGTATCAAAATTATACAAAGTTTTTTACGTGACAAACGCAGGGACAACTGTGCAGGATTTAACCAGCCTTGGGGTATATTCATTTCATTAAAAACTTAAACAGTTAAATTTTTGTACATACCATCTTAAAGAAATTGCTTTCTTTGCATACCTTTTGTAAATATGTCATTTGGCTTTAATAAAAAAGAACGGCTCACCGGGCGGGAAGAAATAAATGCCCTTTTTGCACAGGGGGAATCTATTTATTGCTATCCCTTCAGGATCCTATTTATTAAATCATCAGAAAAACAAGTTTATCATAGAATTATGATTAGTGCGCCTAAAAGGAATTTTAAAAAAGCCGTTGACAGGAATAAAATAAAAAGGCTGATAAAAGAATCATACAGGAAAAACAAAGACCTTTTAGAAAACACCCCTTCAAAATATTCAATAGGCTTAATATATACCCCTAAATCCATCTTATCGTTTTCAGAGATAAATAAGCACATGGTCAATACGTTAAAAAAATTACGTGATCATATAAATTAGTTCTCTGTAATTTTATTGAGAGTGTTTGCCCAAAATAATCTATGGCGGATAAGTTATATGCGACATATATTGATGAAATTGCGACAATGATTAAATATCATTTTCCAATAACATTGTATACTTGTATACGAATTCGCTAACTACTTAATTTTATACCTATGCTAACAAAACCCAGATTTTTCGGTATTATTGCCGGTTTATTAATTACAGGCTATTGTGCCTGGTCGCAAAACACAGGTGGTTTTGCAAACGTAAATATTGGTGGTAGCCAGGTTACGGTTACCAGTGCTTCACAACTCTTAAATTACATCGGTCAAAGTGGTCAATACACAATTTATGTTAACGGTACTATTTACCTCAGTGGCATGAATGATGTTGCCTCAAACAAAGCTATTATTGGTGTGGGAACAAATGGCCGTATTGTTGGTGGTGGCTTTGACATTGACGGTGTATCGAATGTGGTTATCCAAAACATAGCCTTTTCTGATTGGAACGATGATGCGGTTAACGTTCAGGAAAGTGCCACACATGTATGGGTTGACCATTGTAGTTTCACAAATGGATACGATGGCGCTGTTGATATCAAAAGAGGTTCCGACTTCATCACAGTATCATGGAACCATTTTTATAACCATGGCAAAACATGCTTGTTGGGCCATAGTGATAGCAATGCGGCACAAGACCAGGGACATTTAAGGGTGACCTATCACCACAATTATTTTGACGGCACCGATACCCGGCACCCAAGGGTCCGTTTTTCAGCTTTGTGCCACGTTTACAATAATTATTATCGAAACAATGAATATGGCGTAGCTTCAACCATGGGCGCAAATGTCCTTGTTGAAGGCAACTATTTCCAGGATTGTGAAGATCCCACATTAGTTGGATATGCCAGTTCAGGTCCAGGTAACCTTGTTCAACGAAACAACATTTTCACCGGCTCAACCGGTAGCCCCCAAACTTCCGGATCAGTACCCAATCCCCCTTATGGTTATAACATGGACAATACGGGTAGTATTCCCGGTATTGTTTCCAGTGGTGCAGGCGCAAACGGCACGACAAGTGGAAGTTCTTCATCAAGCAGCAGTAGTTCAAGCGGTTGCTCAGGAACTACCAGCCTTGCTAATGGGACATACACAATAGCAGCTAGAAATAGCAGCAAATGCCTGGATGTAGCTGATTTCTCAACCAGCGATGGTGGAAATGTACAACAATGGACTTGTGGTAGCGGCACAAACCAACAATGGGTTGTATCAGAATCAAATGGCCGCTACACCTTAAGAAATGTCAACAGTAACAAATGCCTGGATGTAGCAGGTGGATCTACAGCCGATGGTGCAAATATTCAACAATGGGCATGCATAGGCAATAATGCACAATCATACTGCCTGCAAGATGCCGGAAGTGGTTATTATACTATAGTTAATTTCGGAAGCGGCAAATGTTTGGATATTGACGGTATTTCAACAGCTGACGGTGCCAATGTTCACCAATGGGCATGCCATGGTGGCGATAACCAGCAGTTTAGTTTCTCACCTGCGGGCAGCAGCAGTTCTTCATCCAGCAGCAGTAGCTCTTCATCGGGAGGAACATTTAATGGTGTTTACTCTTTTGTTGTACAACACAGCGGTAAAGCGCTTGACACATACAACTTTGGTACAAGCAATGGCACAAACATTGTTCAATGGAGCTATACAGGCAACGATGCACAAAGGTTCCAGGTTACCCCTACTGACAATGGGTACCACAGGATTAGCCCGGTTATTGCAACCGGTCAGGCTATTGATGTTTCCGGTATTTCAACTGCCGATGGCGCCAACATACATACGTGGGCATACGGTGGGGGAAATAACCAGCAATGGAGGTTCGAAGAACAAGGTGGCGGATATTACAAGATCATTGCCCGCCACAGCGATAAATGTATAGATGTTGAAGGTGTATCAACAACGGATGGTGCCAATGTCCACCAATGGACATGTATTGGTGGTGCTCAAAACCAAATGTTTGAGCTGCTAAGTGTAAACAGCGCTTTAGTGGGTGCAGAAACAAATTCAGTGACATTATATCCTAATCCTGCAGGCGAAAGTATAAACCTTAACCTTGAATATTTAACAGAAGAAGGCGCGGTGTTAAATATATTTAATTACCAGGGAGAAAATGTTATGTCATCCGTAATAACTCAAAATAACCAATTATTGGATATAAGCGCATTAAATAACGGATTATATATTATTAAAATATCACAAGGTAATGTGATACACACGAAAAAGCTTATTGTAAAATAAACCTATAAGTGATTTAATTTTTATTGGGGGCGTTAATTACGCCCCTTTTTTATTCCCCTTTTTTTTTCATTTCATTTGTTGTATATTCGGAATAATGTTATAATGCATACCATGAAACATAATGATAATAAAATCATTAACAAATGGGCAACCGGGCTTACAAAGCAGGCGAAGACAATGATTTTTTCTCATCAAATGGTTCCTGCGCATAGCGTGATAAGCTATATAAAATGCTAAACATATTTTTGTATTTAATTATAAAACAAATGTTAATTAAATTTTATTCAAGTGAAACCCTCACAGAAGGATTTAATACGAACCTTAATTTCTCTAAAAAGGAATGTGGTTAAAAATGAACCTATCCGCCAAATGGCGGAGAGCTCAAC
>JBNLCS010000168.1:0-5728 GCA_050303935.1 Bacteroidales bacterium | reverse complement strand
GAATCCCATATTATAGTTATTCAATACCTCTTCAACCTGCTCATACCCTTCTTGTACAAGTTCTTCTTTTGCTTTTGGAATAATTACATCATCCAAATTAAACGATAAGCCGCCCCTGAAAGCCATGGTATAACCTAAGTGCTTAATATTATCAAGGAAATCTGCAGTTGTGGCTGTACCGCTTTTTTTAAGAACTGTACCAATAATATCCCTAAGTGATTTCTTCGTAAGTAATTCATTAATATAACCAATTTCTCTGGGAACAAACTGATTAAACAATACCCTACCAACTGTAGTCTCAATTATTTCTATTACATCCTTACCTTTCTTAAAATTATTAATCCTTACTTTAATAGCGGCATGTAAATCAACCTTTTTCTCATTATAAGCGATAATCACTTCTTCAGGAGAATAGAAAGTAAGACCTTCTCCTTTTACCTCTCTATCTTTACCACTTTTCCTTTCTTTTGTAATATAATACAAACCTAATACCATGTCTTGAGAAGGCACTGCAATAGGTGCACCATTTGCCGGATTCAGAATATTGTGAGAAGCAAGCATCAACAACTGAGCCTCTAATACTGCCGCATGTCCGAGTGGAACATGAACTGCCATCTGGTCACCGTCAAAGTCAGCGTTAAACGCTGAACATACCAACGGATGTAATTGAATGGCTTTACCCTCAATTAATTTAGGCTGGAATGCCTGTATACCTAAACGGTGTAAAGTAGGGGCACGGTTAAGCAATACCGGGTGGCCTTTCAATACGTTTTCAAGGATATCCCATACCACAGGATCTTTCCTGTCCACAATTTTTTTGGCTGATTTAACAGTTTTAACTATCCCTCTTTCTATTAATTTTCTTATGATAAACGGTTTATATAATTCAGCCGCCATATCTTTAGGCAAACCACATTCATGCAACCTTAATTCAGGACCTACAACGATAACCGAACGTGCAGAATAGTCAACACGTTTACCAAGCAGGTTCTGACGGAAACGTCCTTGTTTTCCTTTTAAGCTATCGCTTAACGATTTTAGTGGCCGGTTGGCATCCGTTTTTACTGCATTCGATTTTCTTGAATTATCAAACAGACTATCTACTGATTCCTGTAACATCCTTTTTTCGTTTCTAAGAATTACTTCCGGCGCTTTAATCTCAATTAATCTCTTCAGCCTGTTATTTCTTATTATTACCCTTCTGTAAAGATCATTAAGGTCGGATGTGGCAAAACGTCCACCATCAAGTGGTACCAATGGTCTCAATTCAGGAGGTATCACAGGAACCACCTTAACAATCATCCATTCAGGCCTATTAACATGTTTCGAAGCCCTGAAAGCCTCAACTACCTGCAAACGCTTAAGCGCTTCATTTTTTCTTTGTTGAGATGTCTCTGTATTTGCCTTATGGCGCAATGAATAGGACAGATCATCCAAATCAAGGCGGGACAATATTGCATACAGCGCTTCTGCCCCCATATCTGCAATAAACTTATCCGGGTGGTCATCCTCAAGCATCTGGTTTTCTTTTGGTAATGTTTCCATTATCTCCAGGTACTCTTCTTCTGAAAGGAAATCCAAAAACTGTACACCATCAACAGTTTTAATGCCCGGATTTATTACCACATATCTTTCATAGTAAATAATTGAATCAAGTTTTTTACTCGGTAATCCAAGTAAATAACCTATTTTATTTGGCAACGAACGAAAATACCAGATGTGTGCTACAGGTACAACGAGGGAGATGTGTCCCATTCTTTCCCTTCTTACCTTTTTCTCCGTAACTTCTACACCACATCTATCGCAAACAATACCTTTATATCTAATTCTTTTGTATTTACCACAGTGGCACTCATAATCCTTCACAGGACCAAATATCCTTTCACAAAACAACCCATCCCGTTCCGGCTTGTAAGTTCTGTAGTTTATTGTCTCAGGTTTTAGTACCTCACCACTTGAACGCTCTAGAATTTCTTCCGGAGAAGCTAAACCGATAGTTATTTTTGTAAAATCACTTTGTACTTTATTTTCTTTACGAAAAGCCATAATTGTTTTATTATGTAATTAAAACTTATCCTTTAATTTAAACCAGGTTTATACTCAAACCTAAACCACGTAGTTCATGCAACAGCACGTTTAATGATTCTGGTATGCCTGGTGTCGGGATGTTTTCCCCTTTAACTATAGACTCATAAGTCTTAGCTCTACCTAATACATCGTCAGATTTAACAGTAAGTATTTCCTGCAATATATTAGCTGCACCAAATGCTTCAAGGGCCCAAACCTCCATTTCACCAAAACGCTGCCCCCCAAACTGAGCTTTACCACCCAGAGGTTGTTGCGTAATAAGCGAATATGGACCTATAGAACGGGCATGCATTTTATCATCAACCATATGGCCTAGTTTGAGCATATAAATTACACCAACGGTAGCCGGTTGATCAAAACGCTCTCCGGTTCCTCCATCGTAAAGGTATGTTTTTCCATAACGTGGAACACCTGCTTTATCGGTATAAGAATTGATTTCATCAAGTGAAGCACCATCAAAAATAGGAGTTGCGAATTTAAGGCCTAGTTTTTCACCAGCCCAACCCAAAACAGTTTCATAAATCTGTCCAAGGTTCATACGTGAAGGTACACCGAATGGATTTAATACTATATCAACCGGTGTTCCGTCTTCTAAGAACGGCATATCCTCAGCACGAACAATACGGGCAACAATACCTTTGTTTCCATGCCTACCTGCCATTTTATCCCCTACTTTAACTTTCCTTTTCTTGGCTATATAAACCTTTGCAAGCTTAATAATTCCAGTTGGTAGTTCATCACCAATTGTAATATTATACTTTTTACGCTTAAATATTGCATCAACTTCTTTATACTTGATGATATAATTATGGATCAATTGCTTCACCAAATCATTTTTATGATCATCAGCTGTCCAATTATTTGGATCAATAGTTAAATAATCAATTTCACCTAAAGCCTTTTGACTAAACTTAGTCCCCTTGGTAATTACTTCAGCACTCAAATAATCTTTAACACCCTGCGAAGTTTTACCGTTGAGCAAAATAAACAGTTTATCAACCAGTTTTACTTTCAATTCATGTGTATCTCTGTTAAATTCCTCATCAACTTTTTCAAGCAACGTTTTGGTAGCTGTTTTCAATTTCCGGTCTTTCATTGTCCGTGAAAACAGTTTTTTATCAATAACAACACCTTCCAATGAGGGGGAAGCTTTTAAAGAAGCATCTTTAACATCACCTGCTTTATCCCCAAAAATTGCACGAAGAAGTTTTTCTTCCGGTGAAGGATCTGATTCTCCTTTTGGTGTAATTTTACCGATAAGAATATCTCCAGGTTGAATATTGGCACCAATGCGGATCAATCCGTTTTCATCCAGATTTTTAGTAGCTTCTTCACTAACATTAGGAATATCAGCAGTGAGTTCCTCCATCCCTCTTTTGGTATCACGAACTTCCAATAAATATTCGTCAATGTGTATGGAAGTAAAAATATCGTTCTTTACTAAATTTTCTGATACAACAATTGCATCCTCGAAGTTGTAACCTTTCCAAGGCATAAATGCTACTTTTAGGTTCTTGCCCAAAGCAAGTTCGCCCTTCTCGGTTCCATATCCTTCTGTTAATATTTCACCTTTTTTAACTTTTTGACCTTTTTTAACAATCGGCCACAAATTAACACAAGTATTTTGGTTTGTTTTTTTATATTTTGGAAGCTTGTACCTTTTCATGTCACCATCAAAACTCACAAACTTCTCATCATCGGTTAACTCATATCTTAGAACAATTTCATTGGCATCAACATATTCAACAACTCCATCAGCTTCTGCCACCAGTAATAATCGTGAATCTTTAGCCACTATTTGTTCAATACCCGTACCAACAATAGGAGATGATGGCCTTAATAACGGTACAGCCTGACGCATCATATTGGAACCCATCAACGCTCTGTTGGCATCATCATGCTCCAGAAATGGTATAAGAGAAGCAGCGATGGAAGCTATCTGATTTGGGGCAACGTCCATCATTTCCACCGTTTCAGCTTCTGCCAGCGGATAATCACTATCAAACCTTGCCTTTACCCGTTGGTTTACAAATTTTCCCACTTCATCAATTGGAGCATTTGCCTGGGCAATCATTTTACTTTCTTCTTCTTCTGCAGTTAAATAAATAACACCACCATTTGAAAGATCCACCTGTGATCCCTCCACCTTTCTATATGGTGTTTCAATAAAACCAAGATCATTTATTTTTGCATACACACATAATGAAGATATCAGACCAATATTCGGTCCTTCCGGTGTTTCAATCGGGCATAACCGACCGTAGTGCGTATAATGAACGTCACGTACCTCGAAACCGGCTCTTTCACGAGATAAACCTCCTGGCCCCAAAGCTGACAGACGTCTTTTGTGTGTCATTTCTGCCAGAGGATTAGTTTGATCCATAAACTGAGAAAGCTGGTTTGTTCCGAAAAAAGAATTAATTACGGAAGATAAAGATTTGGCATTAATAAGATCAACCGGTGTAAATACCTCATTATCACGAACATTCATCCTTTCCCTTATTGTACGTGCCATACGTGCTAACCCAACACCAAACTGACCAGCTAATTGTTCACCAACTGTACGTACACGACGGTTACTAAGGTGATCAATATCATCAACATCAGTTTTTGAACTTATTAGTTCAATAAGGTATTTGATTATTTCAATAATATCTTGTTTAGTCAAGACCTTAATATCCATATCAATATTAAGACCTAATTTTTTATTTATCCTGTAGCGGCCAACACCTCCTAAATCATATCGTTTGTCGGAAAAGAATAATTTATCGATTACGTCGCGCGCGGTTGCTTCATCAGGTGGCTCCGAATTTCTAAGCTGCCTGTAGATGTGCATTACAGCTTCTTTTTCAGAATTACAGGGGTCTTTTTGAAGAGTATTGTAAATTATAGTGAAATCTGACTGATTTTGAGCTTCCTTATGAATTAAGATTGTTTTAGCCCCTGAATCAACGATATCATCAATATGCTCATTTTCAAGTACTGTTTCCCTATCTATTATTACCTCATTACGCTCAATAGAAACTACTTCACCGGTATCTTCATCAACAAAGTCTTCAATCCAGGATTTAAGCACCCTTGCAGCAAGTCTTCTCCCTACATATTTTTTAAGTCCAGATTTAGAAACTTTAATTTCATCAGCCAAGTCAAAAATTTCCAGTATTTCTTTATCACCTTCATAACCAATAGCCCTTAGAAGGGTTGTTACAGGTAATTTCTTTTTACGGTCAATGTACGCGTACATCACGTTATTGATATCAGTAGCAAATTCAATCCATGATCCTTTAAAAGGTATAATACGGGCTGAATATAACTTTGTGCCATTGGCATGTAAACTTTGACCAAAGAAAACACCAGGTGAACGGTGTAACTGTGAAACTATCACTCGTTCGGCACCATTAATTACAAATACTCCACGAGGGGTCATATAAGGAATAGTACCCAAGTACACATCTTGAACAACGGTATCAAAATCTTCATGCTCAGGATCTGTACAATATAATTTCAATTTTGCCTTAAGCGGCACACTGTATGTTAATCCCCTTTCTATGCATTCGTCGACTGAATACCGTGGAGGATCGATAAAATAATCGATAAACTCCAGTACAAAATTATTACGGGTATCAGTAATAGGGAAATT
>JBNLCS010000167.1:0-2004 GCA_050303935.1 Bacteroidales bacterium | reverse complement strand
TTAATGGATTTGATGAAGCCATTGGTATGATGAAAATAGGTGGTGAAGCAACATTTATTATTCCGTCGAAACTTGCTTATGGCTCGGAATGGTATGACAATATACCTCCTTATACTCCACTGGTTTTTGATATTAACAGGTACGAATCGGCTGAGAAATCAAATATTAATGAATAGGATTAATTAAATAACTAAGGTTTTTTTTACTTGGTTACTTTCTACACAGGCTTCCAGTATTTTTAATACTTTAACGGTCTCTTCAGGTTTTATAAGTAATTCTACATTATTGCGAATTACGTTGTACAGATTATCATAAAAAATACGATAATCACCGGGAATCGTTTCTATTTTTTCACTATAATCATTCCCTTCTTTTTCATAAACCAACATACCCCAATCCGACTCAGGTTCCTTTCCCCAACCATCACCTTCCGGTAATTTTCCCTGTTTTAGCAATTCCTCCTGCGGATCGATCCCCCACTTTCGATATGTACCGTTTTCTACATAAATGGTATAACGGGGTCCGGATTCTTTCACCAGGTAGGAACTTTTTAATGTCACCGAAAGATCACTGTAATTCAACCTGATATCATAATAATCGGTAACTGCGCTACCTTTCCTTATTTTTCGCAAATGTGCCGTAACTGAATCCGGTTTTCCAAATAAAACATAAGCCTGGTCAACCATGTGTGATCCCAGATTATATAATACTCCTCCAAATCCGTCCTCATTCTCTTTCCATGTGTTTGGTGTAATAAATTTTCTGCATCGGTCGTAATGCGATTCAAATTCAATAATTCGGCCCAATTTACCCGAATCGATTATATTTTGAACCGTAAGAAAATCGCCATCGAACCTTCTGTTTTGATAAACTGTAAAAATAAGCCCCAGCTTTTTCGCCAGATCAATCAGCCCCTCAGCTTCCCTGCTTTTTTGTGTTACCGGTTTTTCAACTACAACGTGCTTACCTGCCAATAACGCTTGTTTTGTCATTGCATAATGCAGAAAGTCGGGAGTGTTTACAATTACCAACTCAATTTCAGGGTTATTTAATATCTCATTAAATGACCTTACAATAGTTGTTTCAGGAAATAGCTTTGAAGAAATACTTTTAGTTCGTTCTAAAATATTTACTACATAAAGCCTGAATTTACCTTTAATGAAGGACCGTGAAACACCTGTCCTGACCTACCGTATGAAGCAATTGCTGTTTGAATTTGGCGATGCACTTTTTTCTTTTAAAAGTAGATAATTTTATTTTTTCTGTTAAAAAGTTGTTGCAAAACATCAAAAAATAACCAAAATCTATTCCGGTTTTTGATCAATAAAAGAATAATTGATTGTAACTTCGATACCACAAAACAAATCAACCTAAAAATGTAAATATGGAAAAACTGGTTAACAACTACCTAAATACCTTTTCTTGTTACAATCTTGAAACGGGTGATTTCCCGGGACCTGTTATTACCATATCACGGCAGGCCGGGTGTTCTGCCCAGCGAATAGCCATAAAACTGTCGAAAATATTAACCGGCTACAGTTATATGGCCGAAACTAAAACCGATGCGGAATGGCGTTGGGTGGATAAAAAATCATTCTCCCGAACCGTAAAAGAAATCATTGAAGAGATAAATGAAGGCAATTACGATGATAAAGAAGAAGCAACAGAAAAACTAAATGCTGTATCCAGGGCATTTTCAGATGAAACCATTTATGAGATCACTGACCATAAAATGATTCAGATTTTTAAGGGAGTTATTTGCCGGTTAGCTTTTGAGGGGAGAAAAATTATTGTTGGACGTTCGGCAGGTGTCATTCTGAAAAGCGTTCCCAACAAACTTAATATCAGGCTGGAAGCACCGGCAGAATGGCGTATTAACCGAGTGATGCAAATCAAAGAATTTAGCCAGGCAAAAGCTGCTGCATTTATTACAGAAATGGATATAAAAAGAGATACATTTATTGAAAAAATAAATGGCAGAAAAGCCGAAAACAACGATTTTGA
>JBNLCS010000166.1:0-4910 GCA_050303935.1 Bacteroidales bacterium | reverse complement strand
TAGCATAAATTTTCATTTGGTATAGAACATTTGAATTATAAAGGTTACTATCACTACGCTTCCCTTTTATCATTATATGCAATAATATGAAGCCTGTCTGAATAATTAAAACCGTTTTTTATACAAGCTTCAATTACCCATTTTCTTTTTTCATCCAATTGTTCCCTTTTTATTCCTTCGGGCATAAGGTAAATAATAGAAGATGGAATGTTAAGCTCTTGTTGTAATAATTTAATTTCAACAATATCTTCGTTATCCTGTACAACAAATTTAAACTGACATTGATATGTGTCTAAAAAACTGGCAAGCACATCTTTCTTTAACCGCTGTCTTTCATGTTTTTTTGCATCCAAAGCGGTTACATGATATTCTTTTTTGTCAGTTTTGAATATTCTAGTTCCTTCTTTTGGTCTGGAATTTGTCAACTTAGGAGAAATAGTAACAAAATCAAATGGTAAATCGGAATATAGGGAGCCATTGGTTTCTGCCGCCACAAAATGACCGAAACTCTTAGCAATTTCAATAATGGAAGCAGTGTTTTTCGGATCAAGAAATGGTTCCCCTCCGGTTATAAAGGTATGTTTTATTTGTGGGTTCAATTGAAAAACATTTATTACGTCTTTATAAGTAAATTTACCATTTTCGGGAAACCAACTGGAATATGGTGTATCACAGATATTATCACGAAATTGACATCTTAGGTTACAACCACTTACCCGAACAAGTATGTGGGGAATTCCCGCAAATTTACCTTCCCCCTGGATACAAGTATGTAAATCAATGATATTTGTTACCTCCACGTTGAATAATCTATTTTTGTATTCAACAAAAATATATAATTAAACATTTAAAATATTACTTTTGTGGCAAAACGTAATCATCGATGCATAACACAATTTTTTATATTATAGTAGCTATTATTGTAATCAATTTTATAATTGAGCGGTTTCTCTCGTATCTTAACAAAACCCGTTATGATGATCATTTACCAGAGGAATTGCAGGGTATTTATGATAAAGAAAAATATAAAAAATCACAGGAATATAAAAAAGAAAACAACCGTTTTGGAATTATTACCAGTTCCTTTAGTTTTTTGTTGATACTCGGGATGCTTTATTTTAAAGGATTTGCATTTGTTGATTCTTTGGCAAGAAGTTTTACAAGTAGTGAATTGTGGATTACTTTATTATTTTTTGGTATTTTAATGTTAGCCTCAGATTTATTGAGTACACCATTTAGCATCTATTCAACATTTGTAATTGAAGAAAAATATGGGTTTAATAAAACCACGGTTAAAACGTTTATTCTTGACAAAATTAAGGGATGGCTACTATGTGCCGCTTTAGGAGGTGGGATAATGGCTATTATTGTTAAAATATATTTCAAAACAGGGAATATGTTCTGGGTCTACGCCTGGATAGCCATCAGTACATTTTCTATTTTTATTTCCATGTTTTATTCAACCCTTATCGTTCCTATTTTCAACAAACAAAAACCGTTGGAAGATGGTGAGCTAAAAGATGCTATTAAGTTGTTTGCAGACAAAACAAACTTTAAGCTGGATAATATTTATGTAATTGACGGATCAAAAAGGTCAAGTAAAGCAAATGCCTACTTTTCAGGACTTGGTCCTAAAAAACGGATTGTTTTGTTTGATACATTGATTAATGATTTATCTACAAAAGAGATTGTTGCTGTATTGGCACATGAAATTGGCCATTATAAATTAAAACATACACTTTCTTCAATGGCCCTGTCAATTGTGCAAACAGGTATAACATTGTATATCCTGTCATTGTTAATTGATAACCCGGCATTATCCAATGCTTTAGGGGCTGAACAACCTGGTTTTCATTTAGGGTTAATTACATTTGGCATTTTATACAGTCCAATTTCTACTATAGTTGGGCTTGGCATGAATGCAATTTCACGAAAAAATGAATATGCTGCTGATAGTTTTGCAGATAAACATTCAGATGGGGAAGCACTTATCAGTTCTTTAAAAAAACTATCTGAAAACTCATTGAGTAATTTAACGCCACATCCATGGTATGTTTTTTTTCATTATTCTCATCCAACATTGTTACAGCGAATAAGGGCTATTAGGGGAGTTGATCAAAAATAGCTTTTTTAGCAGTTGCAACAATCAATAATCGGAATTATTAACAACAAAAATTGTGTCTATTTTTTCAATTATTGTTGAATCTACTTTTCATTTTTGAAAAAAAAACAAATTAATTTTCAAAAATTATTGATCTAACATAAAATTTAAAAAAATTCATATTTTTTTTTAAAATATCGTTAATTTTTATAAATATATCTAATATATTCGCACTTTTTTTATATAGAATGATTACTTTTGTGTAAAATGTTAGATTATTTACATGAACATTAACAAATAATTGAACATATTAATAAACCAAATCATTAAAAATTAACAATATATGTGCGGAATTGTAGGAGTATTTAATTTAAAAGTTGATGCCGAAAGTCTAAGGCCACAGATTTTGGAGATGTCTAAAAAACTGAGGCACCGGGGACCTGATTGGTCTGGCGTTTTTGCCTGTGACACAGCGTTACTTGCCCATGAAAGGCTATCAATTGTTGATCCACAGTCAGGAAAACAACCTTTATACAGTCCTGATGGAGACATTATTTTGGCTGTTAATGGTGAAATTTATAATCATAACGATATACGGAAACGTTTTGAAGGAAAATATGAGTTTAATACAAAATCTGATTGTGAAGTGATTATCCCCTTATATTTGGAAAAGGGAAAGGATTTAATTGAAGAATTGAGCGGGATCTTCGCATTTGCTTTATATGATAAGAAAAATGATATATTTCTTGTTGCACGTGACCAGATAGGTGTAATTCCGTTGTACCGGGGTTGGGATAAGTATGGAAATTACTATGTAGCATCTGAGTTAAAAGCACTGGAAGGTGTTTGCAAAAAAATTACTGAATTTATGCCGGGGCATTATCATTACAGCCCTGAGGGAGAGATGAAAAAATGGTACGTACGGGATTGGATGGAATATGATGCCGTAAAAGATAATGAAACCAGTATTGATGATTTACGCGAAGCAATGGAAGCTGCTGTGAAAAAGCAATTAATGTCAGACGTACCTTATGGCGTATTATTATCTGGTGGCTTGGATTCATCTGTTGTATCAGCCGTAGCAAAGAAATATGCAGATAAAAGAATTGAGATGAATGACCAGGAAGAAGCATGGTGGCCAAGGCTTCATTCATTTGCTATAGGTTTGGAAGGGTCTCCTGACTTGAAAGCAGCAGCAACCGCTGCTAAACATATTGGTACAATTCACCATGAAGTGCATTTTACAATTCAGGAAGCTCTGGATGCTTTAAAAGATGTAATTTATCATATTGAAACATACGATGTTACAACCATACGTGCTTCAACCCCTATGTATTTGCTGGCCCGTGTAATTAAATCAATGGGTATTAAAATGGTATTATCGGGCGAAGGTGCAGATGAAGTTTTTGGTGGTTACCTTTACTTCCACAAAGCACCAAGTCCTCAAGCATTTCATGAAGAAACGATTAGAAAACTTGGCAAGCTTCATATGTATGACTGTTTAAGGGCTAATAAGTCATTAGCAGCTTGGGGTGTTGAAGGTCGTGTACCTTTTCTTGATAAAGAATTTTTAGATGTTGCAATGCGTCTCAATCCAAAAGATAAGATGATTACGAAAGAACGTATGGAGAAATGGGTAGTCCGTAAAGCATTTGAAGATTATCTGCCCGAAAGCATTGCATGGAGACAAAAAGAACAATTTTCTGATGGAGTTGGTTATAGTTGGATCGATACACTTAAAGAAATAACAAACAAAGCCGTTTCTGATGAAGAATTGGCAAATGCCAAATATCGTTTTCCTGTAAATCCCCCTCTTTCAAAAGAAGAATTTTATTACAGATCTATATTTAGCGAGCATTTTCCATCTGATTCTGCTGCAGCATGTGTTCCATCAGTGCCGTCTGTTGCGTGCAGCACTCCGGAAGCATTGGCATGGGATGAAGAATTGAGGAATATGAACGATCCTTCAGGAAGGGCTATGAAAAAGGTACATATTGATGCTTATAAATAAAAAAAGCATAATTATCTAATTATAAGGCCGGATAAAATTATCCGGCTTTTTTTGTAATTTGAATTATTTTCACCAGGTTAGAAAAATAATCTATATTCGCCGCAAATTAATAATATATGAAAGCCTGTATAGTAACAATTGGAGATGAAATTTTAATAGGGCAGATCATCGATTCAAATTCAGCATGGATTGCCCAAAAACTAAATGAAAATGGCATATCGGTGCATCGTATTGTATCTGTTTCTGACCACAAAGAAGAAATAATAAACATTCTGGATGAAAGCCTTAAAACGTGCAATTTTGTGATACTTACCGGTGGTTTAGGCCCTACAAGAGATGATGTGACAAAAAATGTTTTATCTGATTATTTTGGTGGCAATCTTATAGAACATGAAAAAACATCATTTCATATCAAACATTTATTTGAAGAAAGGGGACTGAAAGTAAATGACTTAAACCAGGGGCAAAGTTTAGTCCCTGATACCTGCACCGTTTTATTTAACCGTGAAGGGACAGCCCCGGGTATGCTATTTGAAAAAGAAGGGAAAATAGTTATATCATTGCCCGGTGTACCTTACGAAATGAAAAGTATTTTTATAAATGAAGTAATACCATTTGTCCCAAAAAGGTTCAACTTACCGGTTATCATTCATAAAACTGTTTTAACACAAGGAATCGCAGAATCCATACTTGCAGAAAAAATTGCGAACTGGGAAAAAACATTGGGCGATATAAAACTTGCATACCTGCCTTCTCCGGGAATTGTGAGATTGAGACTTTCAACTACCGGTGATAATC
>JBNLCS010000165.1:0-3594 GCA_050303935.1 Bacteroidales bacterium | reverse complement strand
GATGGTGTTACTGGTATTTGGGCTTTTGGTAGTATTGATATCGGTTCTTTTTTCTACCAGAAAAAATTTATTGGCTGTTTTAAAAAATGAATAATTAAATTTCAATGTCGTTTAGTTAAGCACTTTATGAACCTTAGTGGTTTGGTGTCTTCGTGGTAAAATTTTAATGCCACTAAGGCTCAAAACACAAAATGGCCACAAGGAACTATTTTGATTTCGATATACCTCTCTTAATTAAACCACATTGGATCTCATTTTAAAATCGAATCACTTATTCGGCCTTTATCACTTTTGTTGAAGCCGTTCTCAATTTCCCTTTCCCGTCAACCATTCTTAGTAAATAGATGCCTGGTTTCAAGTTACTTATATTTAAACGCACGGTTGAGTTTAAATAGTCAAAATTGGCTATTTTAACCAACTGGCCAACATTATTATAAACTTCAATAAATATTTCATCAAATGTATAATCCTGGTCAGGTAAAACAATATTTACCCGGTCAACAGCCGGGTTTGGATATACCTGCAATGAGGAAACTGGTGTATTAGAGATATCAGAATATTCTATAGGCGTACCAAAAGATATTTCCGATGCCTGCCAGCTCGAAACAAGTGCATTATCCAATTCTGGGTCAATAAGTTCCAATGAACGTCCGTTTCCATCTGCAAGTACCGGCCATGGAATAGTATCAGTATAGGTCACTGAATCAATAACATTGCGGAAATAATCTACCAGGATTATTGTTTCACCTTTATTGCTTAGCCTTTTCGTATATACATCAAACGCATTAAATTTGTAATGAGAAGTAAACGGCCCCATATCATTTGTAAGTACAATATAATCGCCAGGACTTAATATTGTTTTTTGTTTAAAAGTATAATCAATCCCATTAATAAATGACATTCCAATAAGATCAATATTTTTGTTTCCGGAATTCATTAATTCAATAAATTCAATTTCATTAAAACCTGAATTATACATTATTTCTGAAATTACAATATCATGTTGAATGTTCCCAGGAACATAATAAGCCTCTGCCAGTGGGCTCCATTCATCATTACTGGAATTTAAAACCCTGGCTTTAATTAGTGTGGCATCATTGATCACAATAGCCGATTTATAAATACTGCCCCCAATATCGCCACCTGGTTTTCGCGGGTCTGTTCCATCAACGGTATATACAATGGTACTGGCACCTGAATTAGTATTTTCAATTTTTATTGATTCTCCGGTTGCAACAATTCCTTCTTCCTTACTAAACACCGGAGGTGTAGTCCTCGGATACAATAAATTATCGCCTCGTTGTAATTGTTCAACAACAATGTCCCTTCTGTACGGAATATATTCTGTTAATACTTTATCAACCTCAGGTATCCAGTAATCATCACGAGTATACGTAACACCATCGATTGATTCCCTGTAATCCCCCCAGCGGGCTGATTCAAGGATAATGGCTAAATCTATTTCATTTTTTCTGAACAAAAACTGTTTTTCAAAATTTTCAATTGAAAGTGCACCATCGTTAAACGTATATTTGTAAAAGGCATCAGCAAACATCATTCGGTATTCACTATTCTCTTTTAAATATGAATGTATTTCTGTAGGCCCGCCAATATCAACCCTGCTTGTATTATCATAGTCTACATTGGAATACCTCATTACATGTTCCGCATCCCAGGTAAAAAACCTGTAACCTGTATTTGATACTTTATTTGTAGCTGCATAATAATTTTGGTGTGCCCAATCAAAATTACCCAAATAATAATTTAATATCATATAATCTATAAAAGCAGGCAAGTCAAGATATTTTTGTATTTCTGCCAACGATTCATCTGTTGCAAAACCATCCCTGGCCATATCCAACAAATACAAGTAACTCTCGTTAGAACCGGCAACAACAGTTTGAGGATCGTGTTTTACAATATCGAAATTTGTTTTATCAGCATCAAAATATTCTTCCATAAAATCTTCATCCGGTCGCTCATGCAGGTCGTATATCCCCCAATACAACCCATTGATAAACAAGTTTACATAAATCCCATGAAAGCTTGCAGTGCCCATGGCGTTTTGTAAATCAGAACACAACTGGTCCCTAAAGTACAAACTGGTAACCCGTTGGGTCCTGTCAAAATTATGTACCCAGGAATATAGCATTCCATCCACCACCAATGTATTTATTGATTCAATTTCAGAGTCGGGAAATAGTTTTTTTCTGAGTTTTGTTGGACCATATATTCCTTTAAACAGAAGGCGCATTGATTGCTTTGGTATTTTCCAATTAACAATACTGGTACCCCCCTGATTTTGAACACCGCAATTAATGGCAAAATTTTTTGCGCTGTCAGTATATATAAATTCTGCAGAAACAGGTTTTTCCCTGGTTATATCAGAATTTGGATAACCCACATAATTGCCTGTTTGGGGGTCAAACCAATCATCAATAGACATACTCAAACAAAGGGCTGGTAATGATTTAAAAGCATCAATAATTTTACCGGCATATGCTGAATGGTTTATTATTTCAGGGTCCATCTCATAATCAGCAGCAATTGTTGATGAGCCTCCCCATGTAACAGGATATCCAACCGGATTTTTCCCTTGCTTTTTAATATCTTCAGGAAATAAATATGTATGTGCTTGTAAAATGGATGTGTCAGTTGATGAATACGCTACCGCTTTTACAACCGTTGTAGATGTTATTTCCAATCCCGACATATATGTTACCCCGTTACTCATTGTAGGAACGGAGCAATCAGTTGTATATCTTATTACAGCTGAAGGATCGGTGCAAGTTAATGACAAAGTAAACTGCTGATCATAAAAACCACGTTTTGAACTGAATATAACGTCTAAATTATTCCCATAACATAATAACGACTGAAACACTAACCCTAAAGCAACAAAAAATATATGCAACACCCTAAATCTCATCTGTTTCAAATTTCGATCAACCCCAGTTTCATTTTTGAAAAATACAGCTTTAAAAATAATTTTTATTCTTTTAATTACCTAATTCTTGTATAGCTTTAATGTAAAATGTACAAGAAAATCCTTTAATAATGTAGAGTAATTCTACACTTTTGAGAGTTGTATGATAAAAATAACCCTTCGTGCATATTTATTATTATAAAACTGAAACTTTTGTTAAAGAAAAGAGTATCACGGATTGTCATGTGGACCTAATAAAATATTATGTACAATAAAGTAGTTTCTTTTCTTGTCTTTCTAATTTGTTCAACAACCAGTTATTCACAAACGGACTATGAATGGTTATATCCCTTGCCCCAGGGAAATACCATTAATAAAATGATTATGGTAAATAATTCAGTTGCTTATGCTGTAGGTGAAGTGGGTACCATTATTAAATCGGTTGATACCTGTAAAACTTGGTTTGTCATTAATAGCGTAACAGATGTAACGTTAAATTCACTTTTTGCGTTAAGTGAAGATACCGTATTTACAGTAGGTGACAATGGAAAAATATTTTGTACAGTAAATGGTGGAAACACCTGGGATTCAATAGGAATTGGTAAAACCAATGATCTTTATGACATCCAGTTTAAGAATAACCATGGTTTCATTATTGGTAGCAATAA
>JBNLCS010000164.1:0-3417 GCA_050303935.1 Bacteroidales bacterium | reverse complement strand
AACAGATAAATAAGAAATGTTTTTGCTTTATGAGATTGGATGTGAAAATTTTCCACATCAGGTGACATAGGGTTGTCATAATATGCCTTATTTTTAAGGGAACAATTAAAATTTATTTAAAATGAAAAAAATATGCACGTTACTGTTTATGATTATTTTTGCGTTTGCTTTTACAAATGCAAGATCTTCTCAGAAAATTTCACCTAAAAAAATAAATAAAATCAAACCTGAAATTGATTCTATTTTTCAAGTCATGGTTTCATATGCCGAGAAACTTTACTATGACAGTTTACAATTTGGTGTTGATGATACCAGGCATGCGGGGTTTATAATTGATAATACGTATTATTCAACTTACGACTCCATGATAAGTTCTATAACATCTAATATAGGCTCTGCTAAAAGCCAACAAATCACAATTGAAAAGAAAATAATAACCGTATTATCTAATCGTTTAGCCCTGCTAACAACAACCGGCCAGTCAACGTTAACGCTTTATTCTGATACTAGTTTTACCTATAATTTTTACTGGTCGTTTGTTTATGAAAAAATTAATGGCAATTGGAAAGTTATACATTCGCATCAATCAATTAAAAGATAGTTAAAACCAAACTCAAAGACAATGGAACATTCACCCTTAAACGATAAATCGGTCCAACCAAATGACGAGCTTATATTTTCAATTATTGGAGACAAACAGCAGGTTTGGGAACAAACCATCGCTTATTTGTACGATCACAATAATGATATTACAGAAAACTGGAATTACTATAACGATGGTAAATGCTGGTTGTTAAAAATCACCAAAAAGAAAAAAACCATTTGCTGGATCAGGGTAATGGATGATACATTCAGGATTGCTTTTTGGTATGCTGTAAAATACGAGGATGACATTTTAGAAAGCAATTTACCCAGACATTTGAAGGACCAGTACAATGAAGCCAAACCTTTTAACCGGTCAAAATGTATTTATATTGACGTAACTGGACCAACTGATCTTGAAAACATAAAGATATTAATTGACTTGAAGATCAAGTTAAAATAATATTTAACAAACTGTAAAAGTACTGTACTATGAAAAATCTATGGGTATCCATTTTGATCCTATCAATACTTGGATGTAATACACAGCACACGGAAAAAGAAAATATTCTAATTGATGCGTTTCCTAAAAGTATTGAGCTTAAAAACCACACAGATTTAATTGTTCCAAATATATTATTGAACCCGGTCCGGATGTGTATTGTTGATTCGTTTCTTTTAATTCTTCAACAAAGAGATAACTCAATGCTCAATATCTTTTTATTACCCGATTGCCGGCATATTTGTGACTTTGGAAATAAAGGGAACGGGCCAAATGAATTTGTGCTTTCTTTTAATACCAGTTTTAATCCGGTTCACGGAAAAAACAGTGGCTTTACCTTGGGAAACAAGATGGTTGATATTAGATATTATAAAATTAAAGATATCATTCATAATAATGTTGCCCCTTACAAAGAAGTAAGTTTACCTGTTAAGCTGAGCAGGTTTAGGGCCCTTATCAATATTGCCGATTCAGTAATATACGGACAACCATACGGTGGGAATATGGAAATGTTTAAATATAATAATAACAGTGAAATTCTCGAAGTTTTTAAAGAATTCCCAAAAGGATATCCGTTATTAGACAACCAGTTTAAGACAGAATTGTATGCATATTATTTAGCCTCAAAACCCGATAATAAAAAGTTCGTTAAGGTATTTGCAAGTGAAGGGAAATTCGAAATCTATAATTTGGAAACAAATACCAGCAATTTAATTTTATATAAGAATTTTCCATCCCTTAAAGATAATTATAAAATAAATAATTCCTCAAAGTATTTGTCACATGATGAAAACATGAAAGTATTCTGCCAGGAAGTCCATGCAACAAATCAATATATTTATGCGGAAATATATAATGATAAATATAAAAACATATACGATAAAGATGGGTTTTTAAGAGAATTTATACCAGAAATTCATGTACTGGACTGGTCAGGTAACCCTGTTGCAATACTTAAATTAAACGAATATTATAGTTATTTTTCTGTTGATATGGATGACAAGTATTTATATACTTGTGATAATTTCGTGTCTGACACTATAAAACGTTATGATTTAGAGCAGTTATTTTAAAGGGTCTCACTAAATAAAGAAAAAAGCATCATTCATTTTCATTATTCATAAACCCCTGCTTTTTAAGCACTGCTAACAAAGCGTTTGAAAAGTGTACATTGTCTTTTTTCGTGTAGCGGTTATCTGTAAATATTTGGGCCAGTGTTTTTTTATTGTTTACCTTCAGTAATTCTTTAGTTTGTTCACTGTTTTCGCGATCGGCATATAATTCATCAATTTTGTTACTATTGTAATCCTGATAGGTTTCCTCATGAACAATAGCCTCCAGAGGCAATCTGTCTGTCAGCTCAGGATCCTCAGCCGGATACCCCAATACAACTGTTGTGACCGGTACAACATACTTGGGTAAATTTAATATATCAATAATTTTCTCGGCCATATAGGTTGTTGTTCCCAAGTAACAAATTCCAAGACCGTTTTCTTCTGCAGCCAAACATGCATTCTGTGCTGCCAACAAAGCATCGATGGCAGCAGTTACAAAAGAAAGGAAGTTATCGTACCCCGGAACAGCATCACGCTGTTCGCACCATTTGTTAAACCGGTTAAAATCAGCACAAAATGTAAGAACAACCGGGGCCTGTTTAACCATATCCTGTTTGAAGTGGGCTTCCCAAAGTTGGTCTTTAATCTCTTGTTTTTTACTCACAACAATGCTATAAACCTGCATATTCCCTGTTGTTGAAGCCCTTGATGCAGCACTTATAACCTGCTGCAGTATTTGTTCCGGTATATCTTCGTTTTTGTATTTACGAATTGATTTATGATTGAAAATAGTTTGTATCATATTATTATAATTTTGTGACAAAATTACAATATATGCTTACTTATCCAAGGGCAAAGTAAAGGTAAAAGCGGTACCTTTATCTTCTTCGCTGGTAAAAGAAATTTCCCCATCATTTTTTTCTATGAACTCTTTACATACAACCAGGCCCAAACCCGTGCCTTTTTCTTTTTGTGTACCTAGCTGCGAAACGGTCTTAACTTTAAATATATTATCCTGATATTCAGGATTAATACCAACACCCTGATCAATAACAGAAACGGTTGTCATCTTATTGTCAACATTTGTTCGTACTAAAATTTCAGAATTGTTGAATGAAAATTTAATAGCATTAGACATCAAATTACGTAACACGCAATCAATCATGATCTTATCAGCAAAAACCGGTATCTCTTTTTCTCCCTCATATTTTATTTGTATGTTTTTGGTAATTAAAGAACTCCTTGTAGAATCAATGGCATCATTAATAATATCATATA
>JBNLCS010000163.1:0-3602 GCA_050303935.1 Bacteroidales bacterium | reverse complement strand
TACTAACTTTTTCATTTTGCGATTGTTTGATAAAAAATAAGAAAAAACTTTAAAAAAGGAGCAATTTATTATTCCTTTGTATTCATTTTTTAATAAAGACCAAGTGTGATGAGTGACAAAACAAAATTTTTGCTTCGAAATTTATTAAGGGGAATTATATGGCTTGTTGCTTTGTTGCTTATTTTTCTTTTTATCAAGAATAATGTAAATGTTGAGGTGTATCAAAAATACAGCCGTTTTCTTGAGGATGAATTTAAAGTTTACACCATTTACACATTATCAGAACTTTTTTTTGGCATCATACCACCGGAACTTTTTATGCTTTGGGCATTGGAAAAAGGAGATGTTTACATATATATAAATGTTATTTTAATCTTGGCCGGGATATCCTATGCTGCCGGTTGTGTTGCGTATTTTATTGGCAGGTATCTCAATTCTACACTATTTTACAGGTATATCAGGAAAAGGTTTATGCCTAAATATGAACGTTTGTTAAATACATATGGTGTCTATTTAATTGTTGTAGCTTCACTCACTCCTGTGCCATATTCAGCAATATGTATGTTAGTGGGGTCTGCTAAATACCCGTTCAATAAATTTTTCCTGTATGCTATATTCCGGTTTTTAAGATACGCAGCTTATTCTTTCATTATTTGGGAAACCATTAAGCTTTGAACCCCTTTCAGATAATAAAATTTTTTATATCAATTTATAATCCGGCCATATGCAGTTTGCAGATGATCTTATCAGTCTTAACTTGTCTGTGTTTTTAGCCTTATTGCAATTGATTTGATTATAAAGCTTGGTAATAACAGCGCTTGGGGGAATTAATTTTTCCTTCTTTTAAAAGTTTTTTTACTTCTTTATCTACTTCTTTTTTATCTATTCCGGTTTGTTCGGAAATCTCACCACTTTTAAAAGGTATTGCTTTTTCTTTTAAAAAATTATATACATTGCTCATAATAAATTTTTTTTGCACAAAATTATATATCAATCATTTCAGATAAAAACATTTTACCCGTGGTCAACGTATTTTATAATCAGTATAAATAATTGAATAACTCAGAGAAGTGGTATAAAATATAACCGGGCAATATGTTTTATTTAAAATGATTTATTAAATTTAGTAAAGAAAAAAAGTGTAGAAATGGTAAAAGCTAAAACGTGCAAGCTTGTTTGTTTTTTTATATTGTTTGGAATTTCTTTAATTTCTTTTTCTCAAAACATTAAGGACCTCAAACAACAAGCTGAGAATTACAGGACCCAGGGAGATTTTAATTCGGAAGTTCAAGTCTTGAATAAACTGGCATACCTGCAATGGGAAAATGAAAAATTTCTTGATGCTGCTGAAAGCTTCAGCCGGATGTTAGAAATCACAAAATCATCAAACAACCAACAGGCAGTATTAACAATAATTTATAACCTGGGGGCGGTTTATTACGATGCAGAAGAATACAATAAAGCTTACCAAACATATCAGGAAGGTATTGATTTTGCAAAAAAACTTGGTAAAAAATATGATGTGGTTTCAAATTACACTAATGCAGCAAGTGCACTACAGGGAACCAGTGATTATAAAAAATCGAATAATATTATTAATGAAGCATTACCGCTAGCTAAGGAACTTAATGATCTGAAATTGTTGCGTACATGTTATCGAATTCTTGCTGAAAACCATGAGGCCATAGGTAATTCGAATAAGACCATGGAGTATTTTGATTTATTCAACACCTACGATCGTAAGATTAAAAGTATGCAGATTGAACAGGTTAAAGAAGAAAGTGCTGTTGAGGTAAACAAGGCACAGGCAGAAAAAAGGGCTAAAGAGCTTGAATTGAAACATACGGTAGATACTTTGAAAGAGGTAAAAGAATTATCGGAAATCCAGAAAATTCAAATTGATAAACTCAATTTACAAAAACAGGTAGATGAGTTACAAAAAAGAGAATTGGAAAATAAGCTTGAGTTCAATAGAAAAATGAACCGGATGATGACCTTCGGTTTAATAATAGTTGTGTTACTGTTGGCTGTTATCTCTTACCAGTTTTTGCAAAAACGTACGGCAAATATTATGCTTGCAAAACAAAATGAACAAATAAATTTACAAAATAAGCAGATTACGGATAGTATTGCATATGCAAAAACCATTCAACAGGCAATACTGCCGATTAATGAAACAATTAATCAAAGCTTTGAGTCATTAATAATCTTTAAACCTAAAGATATTGTAAGTGGGGATTTTTATTGGTATTCGCCCATTGAAGATGGGAAAAAATGGATTGTAGCAGTGGTTGACTGCACTGGCCATGGAGTACCGGGGGCTTTTATGAGCATGATTGGAAATACCCTGCTCAATAGTATCATAAATGAAAGAGGTATATATAAACCATCAGAGATCCTTCACCTTTTAAATGAAGAAACTACATATTCGTTAAAACAAAGTAAGACTGATAACCGCGATGGAATGGATGTTTGTTTGTGTTATATTGAAAAATTACCTGATAATAAAATGAACCTTGTTTATGCAGGGGCGAAAAGGCCATTAATATATTATAACAGTAATAAAGGGGTGATAGATGAGATTAAGGCCGATCGAATTTCTATTGGTGGAATTAAAAAAGGTACAGATGGGCTTGTTTTTAATGATATAGAACTAACGCTGAATAAAGGTGATATTATTTATCTTTCATCCGATGGTTTTATTGATCAAAATGCCCCTGACAGGAAAAGATATGGTAGTACACGATTGAAAGAAACCCTTGACCGGCTTGTAAAACAACCCCTGAATGAACAAAGGGACATGCTCGAAAGGGAATTGATGCACTATATGAACGGGGAGCCCCAGCGGGATGATATTACTTTTGTTGGATTGAAAATTTGAATGTTGTATATTGTAACATGAAGAAACAGGTAAGGCCATATCCAAATGTGAGGAAGAATATTAAAACAGTAATTTCTTACGAGGGACCGTTTTTTATTCATATACTCACCGTGTTTAGCAAATATGTTAAAATTCTTACCCGTGATTTTCCGGAAGCAAGTAAAAAAATTTACAAAATATTTTTTGAGCTAACACAAAATATAACATATTATTCGGCAGAAATAAATGAAGTGAATGAAGATAACCGAACTGGGGTTGGTGCCTTCAGATTAGATGAAAATGAGAAACTTTACTTTTTTACTACCGAGAATAAAGTTTTAAAGGAGCATGGGGTTATCCTTAAAAACAGGTGTGATTATATAAACTCCCTCGACAGTAAAAATTTAAGAGAACTAAAAAGAGAACAACGAATATTATCGCAAGGTGAAAAGCTTGGAGCGCATATAGGACTTATGCAGGCAGCTTTAATTTCCAACTATTCGCTTGATGTTAAGATAAAAAAAATCAATAAAGATTTTTCAATGTACCGACTTACAGTTACTTTAGATAAAATTTAATTTTCACTATGGAAAGTTTAGTATTACATACTTCACCTGAAACACCTTATTTCCCAAGGGTAAATTTTAATTACGAAACAGGGGTATGCGAAATAGCAGGGGAATCTTTTATGGAAGAAACGTATAAATTCTATGCTCCGTTAATGGCCTGGTTGGAAAAGTTT
>JBNLCS010000162.1:0-2978 GCA_050303935.1 Bacteroidales bacterium | reverse complement strand
AAAAGAAGTCACTCCATTTGCCAATGGGGAAGCAAAATCATAGGGGCTATAAACAAATTCCATAGTCTCGATTTGTCCATTCGTTAATTTAGCTTTTTTGGATTTATCGTCAGGATCGGGATCAATATTACCTGACGCACGTAAATTAGCCCATGGATCGTCCGGGCCATTACCATCTTTTACATTAAATATAGCCCTTGATGCCATATAGTTGTTAATAATACCATCCGCAAGCCCGTCAAGGGTATCACATTGCCTCAGAAATTCAGCCCTGATGGCATTAACTTTAGCTGGTGTTACCCAATTTTTTAAGTGTTTTTCCTGAATCCTGATCAGTTCAGGTGCAAGCATTAAACTTGAAAAATTTACAATTGGCACATTTGAAATAATCCCGTTATAATCCTTGGGGTACCGTTGCGCCACGGCAAGTCCTTCACGCCCGCCATGCGATGATCCCACATAGTAATTATAAACTGGCCTTTTTCCATATACCCTTTCCATAATCACCATGGCAACGTCATGCGTTTTCTTCATTTGCATGTAGCCCATATTTTTAATGGCCTCATCATTTAAAGCCCATTCATTGCCCGGTTTGGGTCCCGTAGCCAGCGGCTTGTTACCCGGGCTTCCCGGAAAACCCATTCCCCCGGCCTGATGTCCCGAATCGCTTCCATAAAGGCTAAACCCCTTGTTTATCATCTGATTTCTGCCTTCCCGTACTGTTATAAACCCGTTCATTCCGGCACCTCCGGCTTGCATGGCACGTTGCGACCAATTAGCCGGCAATAATACCCTGAAATTAATAGGCCATCCATTGGGGTCAAACGGAAATATTGACCCTTCAACAATACCATAAGCGGGAGTATCGCCGCTCGCTTCTATCCATCTTGGTTCATAAAGTTTTACAGAACCAACAGGCTCACCAATAGATGAAACAGGAATGGAAGTTCCAGCTTTTGGCATATCCCCTTTAGTAATAGTAATATTTTTTAGATTATCAGATTGTCCAAATGCAACTGTGAAAAACAAAAAGAATATTGTAAAAAAAGAATTAAATGTTGTTCTCATTTTTTTTATTTTTAAGATGAAGCTACTTTTTTTAAAAACGATACCTTTTACCGAGTATTAGTTTATCTCCTGAATCATCCACTTCGTAAAGTTGAGGTTTTCTCCTTCCCTTCGCTTCAGCATGGTGAATAATTAGCAACCTTTTTCCTTCAAAAGTTGTAAATACCATACCATGTCCTGAATTGTCCCCCTTAAAGGCTTCTTTTTCCTGGACCCACGGGCCCTTGATACTCCCGGATTCGGAATATGCCACACCTTGCGCATAGCGGTGTTCACCCCAACTTGACCACAACATGCCCAATGTTCCTGTTTGTGTACGAAATAACTGGGGTCCATCGGTTACCCAACCCGGCATCCTCATGCCAAAAGTGGCTTCACCAATACTGTTCATTTCTTTTGACCATTCAGCCTCGCTGGCGCGGAAAATGGTGGTTGGTTCAGCAGTACGATGGGTCAGGTCTTTTGAAAGGGGCATATAATCCATTGTACCATCAATAAGTTGTGTCCATTCATGAACAAACACGAGATATACTGTATCGTTTTCTTCATAAAGTGTCCCATCAATAATGTCCCAATCTTCAGGACCAAGGCAAAATTCATATTCATCAACTAACGGTTTGTAAGGGCCTTCGGGTGAATCGGCTACCAAAAGTTGTGTTTGGTTTAGTGGTACGTTATAGCGACGTGGAACCGCTTCAATCAACGTTGTGTGATCACTCCAGGTACCAGCAAGATAATATTTATCACCAAATTGGTGTATCTCGGCTGCAGCCACCCAAAGGCTGTCCATCCAGGTACCCGTAAGATCAATGATCTTGTATGGGCCTGTCCACATTTTCAGGTCTTTACTTTTATACAATCTACCTCCTGTGCCTGTAAGATAATAGGTTTTGGTTTTTTCATCGGGAAAAACAAACGGGTCACTCATGGATATAGAATCAAGGGAAACTGTTTTGATTTCCGGTTCAGGACGTGGTTGCCATCCCGGTCTCGTTTTTTGTTTTGTGGTGCCAACATTTCGTATCCTTCCGAAACTATTCTGATCAGGATTGGCCAATGGGGCTTGTTCCCCGGGTACAAGTACTTTTGTTTTTTTTGGCTTATCTTGTGTTGAAGTGTTTTGATTTGGATTGCATGATATTAATATTGTAACAAAACAAATCATTGCAATATAACGAACTGTTTTTTTCATAATAGCTATGTTTAATTTATGGTTGGTTTAAAAATATAATATATCCTTTTTTAATAAATCAAAGTCCATTGATCCAATCTGCTATTTTTTTCAAAGCATCGGGTGAAAATGTTTGCTCAAGCTCCTTTTCCTCAGATAAGGAACACGTATTGCATTTCTGAAACATATGATTTAACCCATCTATTTCTATTATTTCAATATTTGTATTACCCCCTTCTTCCAAGGCAGCTCTTATGGCATTTTGATTTATTTTGGCCGGTACATGAAAATCTTCGCTTCCATTTAAGGATAAAACAGGACAGGAAACGTTTGTAAGGTATTGAGCCGGCACGCATTTAACAAGTGAACGATTATGTATAGACAATGATCTGTCAATTAATCGGGAATACATCAAGCGATACATATAATTTTCCCTTTTTCTGTTATCAATTTTAGAATACATTGCAATAAATCTCCATTTCATGGTTTGAAGCGAATCTTTTGCACTCCTGGTATCTACATTTTCTTCTATCAATTTATAACAAAAAGAATGGTATTCTTTAATTAGCTCATAATGTTCCTTTGATATTTCACCTCTTTTATAACTTAATTCGTCCTGAAATAAAAACAGTTCTTTAACTGCTATTCCAGGTGACGCCAGTAAAACAATAAATCCCAGGTCTTTATTTCGCGATGCTACTATTGAAGCTACAATCCCTCCTGCACTATGGCCAATAAT
>JBNLCS010000161.1:0-4753 GCA_050303935.1 Bacteroidales bacterium | reverse complement strand
CCATATTAGAGACATATATACGCTGCTTTGTGTCAATAAAACCCTTACAACAACAAGTCCGCAACTAAACAATGTGGCAAAAAGCAACAACAAATTTAATTCACTGATATTGATATAGATTCTTTTGTTTCTCATCTTTATTTAATTAAGTAATTCCAATACTTTAGGTAATAAAATCATACAAGCGACCCCAATAGCAGCTATAGAAGCAATTAATACGGCCCCTGCAGCAATATCTTTTATAACACCTGCTTTTTCATTTTGGTCGGGGCTTACCAGATCAACCAGTTTTTCCAAAGCAGTATTCAAGGTTTCCGCTACTTTTACAAAACCAATGGCAATAAAAAGTATGGCCCACTCCACAGGGTTCAACTTCACCAGGATCCCCGTTAAAATTACCAACACGGCAGCTATACCATGTATCAACATATTAGGTTCACTATAACTATGTATTATACCATCAATCGCATATTTAAAACTTCGTACTCTTGCTTTCATCATATTATTGTTTTTTAAAAATATTTTGATTTATTATTTTCTTTGTTTTTTCTTTCAGTTTATCTGAATTGTTGCATACTACATTTATTAATCTGTATTTTTCATTATAAATCATTTGCCGGGAACGCCATATGAATTGTGACATGGTTTTATTTATCCCACAATCATACCACCAGGTAGTATATAATATATCTTCACCCTTATGCAATTCACCAAAATAAACCTGGTAATCATCAATGCGCATTTTTTGTTCATTCTGAATCTTATAACCGCTTCCTTTCCAACAGATAAGAGGCGTATGCTCCGAAGTATAAAAATTTACAGATGGTTTCACATATAAAAGCATCTCATTGTTTACTAATTTTATAACACCATGATCAGCCTGAAATACTTTTAAATTTTCTCCGGTAATATTAATTTCAGGTTTTTCGATAATGATCTTTTTTCCCGGCTTTTCATTAAAAAAGTTAAACAACATTAACTGGAGTAAAATTACGATCGACAAAATTCTTTTTAACCATGTTCCATTGTTATTTATAGATTGGCTTGTTTTTATTACTTTTTCATTTCCTTTAATTAACCGGGCAATAAGCCAAACAGGCACAAAAACATATCCTGCAAAACAGATAATCCCTATAATCTCGTGAGAAAAGCTTTCTGGCGGGGCATTGAACAATGTGATAGTAATTATCCTGAATATATTTGAAACAATTACCAACAGAAATGTTAAAACCATCAACAGAAAAATAGTGAAAAAATTTATGCTAATTTTCTTCTGTTTTTGCTGATATACAATAATTACCAGGGTAATAAAAAAACTCAAAATTAACATATTCAACCCCATACATTCAGGGTCTACCCTGTATTCCCTCTCTCCATACAAAATTATATTTCCTCTCGAAGCATATAATGGGTGAATAAAACTCAACAGTTTCGCTGAAACACTGGTTAGCCATAATCTTATTTCAAAACCAGCCAGTTCCGCAAAATAAATGGCAATTGGTGATACAATTACCACTAATAATAAGGGAATGCCAGATAACTTTCCGTAATTGCTTTCATACAGAAAAAAGAGTGAACATACCACACCAAAAAAGAAAATTGTGCTCAATTTCAGGAAAAAGTATGCCGTGAACAGCACAATGGCTATCCAGGCATACCGGTAAGAAGGTCTGTTTTCTTTTTTAATGATTACAAAGGGCAACACAAGAAGTAATAAGATTAAATTGAAATCAAAGCGTACATAAAACGCTAATTTTTCAAAAGATAAGACAGAAATTATTACAAAAAGAATAATTACTTCAATATGAGATCTTTGTATTATACGTATTTTTCTCAATGCTATCGGCATATCCCTATTTTAAATTAACCAACCAACATTTATCTTTTTAATCTGAATACCAATCCTTTAAGATGTAGAAATCTCTTCAACGTAATCCATGTTAAAAACAAAAGCATCATTCCAATTAGTACCCACTCATGAGGTTCGGGAACAGCGCCTGATGAATTTATCGAAGCATTTTTCAAGCTGTTTTTATTTTCATCAATGCCAAAACGTTTATAATCCTGCTGTGATTCCAATACAATTAAACTGGACACTGGACTTACCAAGTAACCCTCATTTGCCAGTTGTACCACCTCATCAGAAAAAGCAATACTTTTATTGAAATATTTCTTTCCCATTTTCTTCAAAATATTATTGTAATTGAAAAGCCTGAGGAGATGGTCTGGTGCATCAGATCCTGAAGTATTATTTGATTTTACAACAGTTACCCCGGCAATATCAATATCTGTTTCGTTTTCAACAGTATTAAGCAAAGGAAACTGCTTTCTATTCAAAATATCTGTTAGATCTTCAAGATTCCCCATCTTAAAATTAAAAACCTGAAATTCTTTCAAGGTTTTTAAATAAGGTGAAGTAGTGCTCCCTATTTGGAAAATATTAATTCTTTCTTTATGATTTTTTAAATACTGTTCCAGCTTCCCCCCAAAGGTTGTATTTTTTAAATCCGATAAGTTGGGAGAAAGCTCGGTAGATTTTGAAACCAATAATGAATTTTCAGGACCTGTTATTACATTTAAAGGGAACAGACTAAAATTTTTTACTTTAAATAGATTAAAGACATCGCTTGCATTTTCAATATCTACTTCAATTAGGTTGTCGTGAAATGTATATACCTTTTTATCACTAAACATTTCAACTAATGCTTTAAATTCAAGGAACGTCCAGCTTTTATTCAAGTCAACATAAATTGTTTTTGGACTAAAATTGCTTGTTTTAGGTGATCTTTGTTTAAGGAAATAGGTATTCCCGTTAAAGGGAAATGCTTTTTTACTCAATTGCGGGGCATTACAGCTTATTTCATAGTATGGCATGCATTTACCATTATATTGATAGTTTTTATCAGGCTGTTTGAAAAACCCTTTTGGTAAAACAATATTTTGAACATTATGATCTGACTCAAATTTTAAAACAGTTGTTTCCATCGCATTTGTTAACGTCGGACCATCAAAATATATACTTTGCAAAGTCAACACGTTATCCTGTAAAAACATGGGAGAAGTAATGCCTATTTTAAACTTTCTGTTTTCTGCCGGGGTACAGGGAAAAACAGTGACCGTGAGGGTGTTCCCTTCCTGCCAGTGCAACACTGCCGGGTCACGATGCTCCACGCCAACTACTCGTACATAAGCACTGTCTGCTTTACCCTTGGTAGTGAGCCTGGATTTTTCCTCTTTGCCATTAATCCATAACGACAGTGATGTTGCCACTGATCCTTCCGGCAGGTAAAAAGTAAAAGCTGCTTCTTGCCGGTTTCTTTCCCATGTACTAAAATTTTTTATTTCAACAATTTTCTCTGTATAAGCCAGCCGGTACTCCGGGTATATCCTGATGTTACTTAAGACCTGGGTTACACCCAAGTTACGGCCCGACCATAATTTACGCTGGGTTTGGTGCCTGGCATTATAATGAGAACGGAGAATTTGTATTCGCTGGTCCCTGTCAAGGTTCAGGTCACCCATTAATGCCATACCAACATTCACCAAGGGATCATGTTTTTTTGTTTCATCAAAAAAACTTCGTGTACCCCACCAAAATTCCCTGAACGTATCGTAAACCATCGCCCCTTTAATGATCTTTTGGGTAAAAGGATCATCCGAAATCTGCTGGGCAAGCAATATCCAATTGTCCAACTCATTTTCAGGCCGGGTTATTAAGGATGCTGTTGTTTTATGTATCTCACGGTTTACCCGGTCCCATTTAACCAGAAATAATATTGTTATAAACACTGGCAATGCAATTCCGGAAAAAAAGGCAAGTTTATCGATCATCTTTTTTTCAAGTTGAACAAACAAAACCAGCATTGTTACAAGGATAATTAAAGGTGAGAAAACATGAATGGAAATACCGAGTACAAATGACGCAATTATACCCACCCCATAAGCTTCAGTAAGGTACATGGAAAGATATAATGCCAGTACAATCCCACTACCTGAAAAAAATAACACGAGGTAACGTAATGGTTTCTTAAATAAATCAAGATATGCAAATGCCAAAAATGTGAGTAATAATACGCTTATATAAATTTTGGTATATAATGTAAATGGAGAAAATAGCTGCATGCTATGATTCAGGATAAATGAACTAATAAAAAAGCAGGAAGCTGAAAGTATAAAAACTTTCCTGCTCATTAACTTGAACTTAAACGAGGGGTTCACGGTAAGGAACCCTAACAGAAAATATATCAGGCACATGGGATAATAAACAAAAAATATGGGGTTTCCTATAAAAAAATCATTCCATTGTGTTTTTAACCGATCCGAAATTACAAGCAGGATTAATCCAATACCAAAAATAATCCATCCGGTTTGAACAAACTTTTTATTTTTGTTTGCTTCATTTGTTTTCATGATCATAAATATTTTTTTTCGTATTGTACCAATCAATTTTCCTGGATATTATCATAACTATTGACAGGATGATGACCAAGCCAATGTTTCCAAACAGTAACGAATAATCTGATAATTGCAGGATTATGAACAGAAAACTAAAAAGAACGGACAAAACCAAGAACATGATTACGCTAACTTTGAAATGTTGAAATACACTTTTGGAAAAAAGTGTAATTATTAGAACAATTGTAAGGCTGGAAATAATATATGCATAGTTAAATTTTATATGTTCGGATAGAGCGATTAGTAATGAGAAGAATATACACAGAGCTGCTCCAACCATAATATATTGAACAGGATG
>JBNLCS010000160.1:0-2662 GCA_050303935.1 Bacteroidales bacterium | reverse complement strand
ATAGGTCGGTTTACACCAGTCGCCTTCATGGTGTGTGTTTAATATCACATACATGTCATTTGCAAAGGCATAGTTACAAACTGTTTCTACCCTGTTAAGCCAGTTTCCGTCAATTGTATAATTAGGAGAACCGCCTACATGGGGGCCCCATGTTGTCGGTATCCTGATTGTTTTAAAACCCTGCGCCTTAACCTTATCTATCATTGCCTTGGTAGTGGTTGGGTTCCCCCAACAGGTCTCACCACAGGTAGCATCAAGGGCGTTCCCTAAGTTCCATCCGGTACCCATATCTGCCGTAAATTGTAAACCACTGATGTTTCGCATACCTGTATAAGCAGTATTTGCAGATACTTTTCCCAAAAAAGAGAAGGTTGACAAAATTCCGACTACAAAAAAAATTGACTTGCTCCTTTTAAAAAGGAATTGAAAAAATGTTCTCATAATTAGTGAATTTAGTTAGTAATATATTTCGATAATAAGTTAAGCATTTTATAGCATATTTATCTTGAAAATAGAAACAATAATCTTTAAAATACTATCATTTTAAATGGCAAAGCCAACCAATTTTTAAGTATAGAAATGCTTGTATATTTTTACTATTTTTGTAATATAAATAGGCAAGGATGTGATTCTTTAGCCAAATATAGATTTTAATGCGGGTAGAAATTCGGGATAAAAAGATAACTTTATTTTATGGAATAGTATTCGTTTTTTCGCAATACGTAATTGCTGAACAGGAAAGATATTTGCATTTTACTGAAATTGATGGCTTACCCAGAAATATTGCAACTTGTATTGAACAGGATAAATACGGTTATTTATGGATAGGCACAACCAACGGGATCGCGCGTTATGATGGAAAAGATTTTTATACATATAAAGAATTATCCGGTTTAGGGGTAAACACCCTTCTTTATGACACACAAAATAAGCTATGGGTCAGTACCAACCATGGCCTCTTTAAATATGACCCTTTGACAAATTTCTTTGAGCAGGTTGTTGAAGGGTATATCTCAAAAACAAAGGAAAACGATGGTGAGATATATTTTTTGATGGTATCCAACATTAATAAAATTGAGGAAGATAGCATTTATAGTATATATCAGGGAGACGACCTTAATGCTTTTTGTTTTTCAAAAGAAGGTATCTGGTTTGGTAAAAGTAATGAAGGGGTAAAACTTCTTAGTCAGGAAAGTGGGTATTCAGAAATTACCGCAGCGTATCTAAAGAATAAATCGGTAGCATACATTAACAAAATTGATACCATTCTTTTTGTAGGATGTTACAATGGCGAATTGTATACTGTTTTTAATAGTGGGAAATCAAGCCAAATTGATATTAACAATCATTATTTTATTAAGGATGTTGTTAAGTTTGGTCAGGAATATTGGATTGCAACAGATGGAAACGGTATTATTATTTTAGATGAAAACCTTAATTATACAAAAAATCTTAGCCGGGACAAATACAAAAACATTTCGATTAACAGCAATAGTATTTACGATATTTTTCCGGGTAATAGCGGGGAATTATGGCTGGCCTCTTTTGGTGCCGGTATCACTTGCATGTTGCCCGACAATCTTTTATTTAGAAATATACTGCCGGAAAAAGGAAACCCAAATTCATTGGTTGCCAATGAAGGGACTTCTATTTTTATCAAAGAACCTTATTTCTTTTATGGGACTAATTATGGATTGTCTGCCTGGAACGAAAATACGCAGAAATTTAGAAATTTATCGAGCGATAAGTTAAGAAAAGAATTAAAAGGGGCTAAAGTTACTGCAATACATGTTGACGATGGCAATAATATTTGGGTTGGGACATATGATGGACTTTTAGGTAGATATAACATGGATTATGATCTAATTGAAACATATCATCCGTGTAGCAATAATCCTAATGAAATGCAACAAATTATTTTTTTACATAAATTAGATGAAAATAATTTACTGATACTTACACAGTTTCCTAATTTCATCTTGTTAAATTATAATACAACTACTAAAAAAGCCAGTGCTTTTGAATTGAATTCAAAAGGTAGTAATATTATTTACTATTTATTGAATTCTATTCGGAAAAACCAACAGGGTGAATTGTTGGCAGTAATTCCGGATAAAGGGTTATTCAATGTGAACTGGAAAGAAAACGTACTGGAAAATAAGTTGCAGGAAATGAATAATCGTTTGGATTGTTATATCTCCGATTTCTACCACGATAAAAATGACAATTACTGGATTGCATCTCCCACCGATGGTTTATTGTGTATTTCAGGGGATGGAAATTTTTTCAAAAAATGGTCGGTCAAAGAAGGGCTACCGTCCAATACCCTGATCAGGATAGAATCTGTTGATGACCGTTTTCTTTGGATAAGCACCGTTTCTGGGATTTGCAGGTTTGATACCGAATCCGGGAAAATACTTAATTTCAACTATAGTGATGGCCTTCCGGCCAATGAATTTCAGGAAAGGGTTTCTGCTAGAACAAATGATGGAAAGATAATTTTTGGTTCTTTGGCCGGCTTTACTATAATTGACCCGTTAAAAGTAAGTCCCGACACTTCCAAAACGGAAGTAATTATCTCGGATATTACTTTTCAAAATCAAAGTATCAAAAGAAATGAAGGAAAACAGATTTTAAAAAAGCCCCTGGAAGAGACAAAAGA